>JAACFA010000036.1 GCA_009937625.1 Gammaproteobacteria bacterium
TCAAGCAGCGGCCATTTTCGGAGATCTGGCAGGATACTTCCGATCCGCTGATGGCGGGGCTGAAAGCCAACCAACGCCCGCTCGAGGGACGTTGCGCCGAGTGCCTTTACCTTGCCATCTGTGGCGGCAATTCGCGCACGCGCGCGTGGCAGCTAACCGGCAATCCATGGGCCGAAGACCCGGGCTGTTATCTCAAAGATGACGAGATTGGCGTGACCAACATGCCAAAAAGAGTCGCCGTTACGCCATACCGCAAACGTGTGGAAGTGCAGAAGGAACTGCGCTCACGCTGAGGTCCGGACAAGCTTAACCCGAGCACAGGCTGACCATCGCGTCGCGATCGTGAATCATGACGTTGCGTCCGTCGATGCTGACAATTTTCTTCTCGTGCAGGTTTTTCAGAATTCTCGAAAAGGTTTCGGGTTTAACCGACAAGCGTGAGGCGATGACGCTCTTGGCAACCTGCAGCTCGAAATTATCCTGGTCTGATGGCGCCTGCTGCAGCAGGTAGGAAACGGTGCGCACGGTACCAGTGTCAAGGCTAAGCGCGTCGATTTCACGAATCAGGCCGCGTAGGCGGAAACACATGGAGCCCAACAGCAGGAAGCAGGTGTCGATCGATTCGCGCAACATGGACTTGAAATCCCTGCTATTGATACCGATTACCCGGCTCGGCGCGAGTGCGGTAGCGGTCACGGGGTAATATGGCTGGTCCATAAACATTAGCGCCTCGGCGAAGGTTGCTCCCGATTCCATGATTTCGACAACTTTCTCCTTGCCGTCTGGCGAAACCCGGTAAAGCTTGATGCGTCCTGACAGTACCAGGTAAAAGCTGACCGCCTCGTCACCCTGGAAGAACAGGGACTCACCTTCGACCATGTCAATAAGGTGCGAATGGCGTCGGACGCGATCCAGTTGCAATTCGGTGAGTTCCGAAAACAGGTGGCAGCCGAGCAGGGCTTCAGGGATATTCTGTGAATCCAAAATCTCTCCTCGAGGGGGTCCGGTCGTCGAAAAAAAATCAAATACTGACATGAAAAATATTGATTTGCATCGATTTTCTAGCCGGTGAAGTGATCCATAAGACGTTATTCCTCGCGCAGCAGCCGTGCGCGGATCGCCTCGAGTTTCACCGCATCGTCGGTAAAAATCCAGTCGATGCCGCGGTTCAGTTCACGGTAAAAGCAGTAACGCGAAGTCGGAAATCCCGTACCAAGTTTCTGGCCCCGTGCCCGATGCAACCTGACCAGGCGGTCGCTCAGCAACAGGTATTGACCGCACAGACCCCCATAATCCTGCTCTATAACCTGACGACTGCATTCCTCGATTTGCAGCTCCGCCACCAGCAGGCAGGACGTTTTACCGGCAAATTCGACCAGCTCGAATAGATCCGGCTGCAGCGCGATAAAATGATAATCGCTTTCCGCGGCCAGCGGGGAAAATATTTCGGCCAGGCGGGCCGATTTGAGTACATCCTCCCCAAGCTGGTCTGGCTTCAGTTCCACCATTAAATGGGTGTTACCACCATAAGCCGCGACTACTTCCGATAGCGTGGGGATCTCCGGTATTTGCCGGCGTAACTCTTCGAGGCCAAGCTCGGCTATCGTCAGGTCGGCATCGAATACTCTTCCCGTCGTGGGATCGTGAATAACAACCGGGTGCAGATCCCGGGTCCAGCGCAGGTCGAACTCGATTCCCCAGACCCCGGCCGCGACGGCCGCACCGAATGCGGCCATCGTGTTTTCCCGGACCCTGCGGTTATCGTGTTCGCCACGGTGCGAAACAATGCGGCATTCCCTGAGCACCGCGATCGAAGGTTGCCGGCGCGGTATCAACATGAAGCAGAAGTCGGCGACGCGCTGGGCAACAAGCTCGAGGTAAAAACGCAGGCTCATCGCTATTGCCAGTCGAGGCCCAGGCAGGGAACCGGGTATGTTAACGCGGTCGGCGACGCCGGGAACGAGCGCACCTTATCGTAGCAGGTGATTTTGCCCACGCCGTCGACCCAGAATAGCTGCGGGTCGAGGACCTTGACCGCGACCGCGGGCTCGGTCTCTTCAAGCCGGTGTACCTCGAAGTGCAGATGCGGAAACCCGCCGGCCAGACCGGTCATGCCCGAGTAGCCGACCAGTTGGCCGCGTCGCACCGCCTGACCCTCCTGCACCAGTCGTTCGGTGAGGTGAAAGTACCGCGTCTGCAGGCGTAAACCTGCCGCGCCGAGGCCGTGGTCGATCATGACCTGCTTGCCGTACAGTATCGATAGCTCGACCCGGCTGACCACGCCGTCGCTTGCCGCAAGTACCGGCGTACCGGCTGGAACCAGAATATCGAAACCGCGATGATCGCTTTTCGAAGGCTCTTTCTCGGGACGAAATCGCTGGCTGATGGTAGGTGCGTTCGCGGGTAATACGACCGGCGTTTGCTCGGCCGGATCAAGCTTCGATTCGACCACCCTGCCATAACCATATTTCTGATATAGACCGCAGCCACCCAGGGTCAGGGTGAGCAGAAAAACGCCAATGGCGATACGCTTGGAGGAAATCGGCATAGTCGGACTCTAATCCAATCAGCGCCCGATTTAAACGGCGAGACCGCTAGCGACGACAGATTATACCTGCGCGGTCACGCCGACACAGCGTTGGCTGTCGGGGAAAAAAGCTTTTATTACGAAGGATGCCGTCCATGGCCAAGGGGGATTTTCGATTAGTTTACGTCTGCCTTTTCCCGCACCGAGCGTAGCCGCTTGTTGAGGAAACGCAGTTCGGATATCAGGTAACGCTTACGACCGGGATCGAGTCGCTGGCTGTTGCTCATCCTGACCTGCTCGGTAAGACTGTCTATCGATCGTACCAGCTTGATTTCATCGATCGCGAGGCCAAAATATTTTAATACACAACTCGTCGTCAACGGATCGATATGGATATTTGTCTGGCTCATAAAATACCTCAACTCATAAATTGAAGAGGATTTTATAGATTTGGCGGAGGGCTTTATCTGTGACTCAATTCCGATCCGATCGAGATTTTTTCACCAGGAAATGCTGAATTTGAAGCGCCTGTGACGCGAGTCTATCTATACCTGAGACCTGTGTCACAGTTCACTTCAGGAGTTACCGGCAGCCGCCTGATCGAGCGCCCCGATTACCGTGCCCAACGCTGCGGCACAGTCGGTATGCAGTTTGAACGACAACAGTTCATCGGCACGGGTGACGCCACGGTTGACCGCCGCGACCGGCAATCCGAGTCGCGACGCCTCGCGCACGAAACGAAAACCCGAGTACACCATTAGCGACGAACCGAGCACCAGCATCGCGTCAGCGCGCCGCAACGCTGCATAGCATTCCTCGACTCGATGCGCGGGCACGGTTTCTCCGAAAAACACGACCCGCGGCTTGAGCCTGTCGCCACAGGCCTTGCATTGCGGCACCTGAACTTCGGTTTCATCGTAGCCGTCAAGATCGGCGTCGCCATCGGGTGCGACCCGCGCCGACAGGTAAGCCAGCACCGGGTTTGCCGCCAGCAGTTGCTGTTGCATCGTCGCCCGTGGAATGATCGCACCGCAACCCAGGCATTCGACACTGTCGAGCGAACCGTGCAGCTCGGTAAGCCGCCGGCTGCCGGCGCGTTGATGCAGGCCATCGACGTTCTGGGTTACGGTGTGTACCAGCCGTCCCTGATGCTCGAGTCGGGCTAGCGCAACATGTGCTGGGTTGGGTTGCGCGTTCTGGAATCGCTGCCAACCGATAAAGGAACGCGCCCAGTAACGCTGCCGCGCCTCGTGGGTAGCAACGAAATCTCGATATTCCATCGGCTTGCTGTGCTTCCAGGCGCCCTTTTCGTCGCGATAATCCGGGATTCCCGAGGCCGTGCTCACGCCCGCTCCGGTTAGTACGAAGATAGACTCGTGCTCGGAAAAAAAGTCTATTAGCGGATCAAACATGAGCGCTATTTTACCAGCGCGAGTCCACTATTTATGCTTTTATCTGGCGCGGATTCACTTATTATGCACGCAGGAGCATACGCACGACCTGTAGCGACGCCTATCCGAAACCCGACTATATCGAGATCGGAAACTTCGCCGAAACCGGACCTGCAAAGAGGAGACAGCATGACGCCTAATCTCGGTAACAAGAAAATAATCATGATTCACGGCCTGGCGTCGAAGCCGCCGCGTGAGGTCACACACGAACTCTGGCAGCGGACCCTGATCGAAAATATCCGCGTCAGTCATCGCCAGCTGGCGAAAAGCCTCGACGCCAATCCCGGGATTTTCGAGTCGGCATACTGGGCCGACGCGGTGCCGCATCATGTTCCCGACGATGCCGGTTACTGCAAGAAACTCGGAATCCAGGTCGACAAGGTAATCGCCGAACGGCGTGCGGCCAGAGATCGATTTCACGTCGGTATGGGCGAGAAGGTCGGTAGCTTTTTCAAGGATCGTGGTCTCGACCTGGTAAAATTGCTGGCCGGCGCGTTAACCGTCAAGGATGACGTCATGACCGCTTTCTTGCGCGAAACCGAGCTTTACGAACAGGACCAGTACATCGCCGACCGTATTCGCGCGCCACTGGAGAACGCGTTGCGCCGGGCCTGGGACGAGGGCCGCGAACCCATTGTTATTTCCCACAGCATGGGAAGTTTTATCAGCTATGACGTACTGTGGAGATTTGCGCATCGCAAAACCGAGGGATTCAAAAAGTACAATCGAAAACGCGTTCGGATGTTCGTCACGATGGGGTCGCCGCTGGGCGACCCGACCGTCAGAAAGCTGCTGTTTGCCAGCCATCACCGTGATCATGGCCGGCGCCAGTTTCCCACCAACATCGAACGCTGGCACAACTACGCCTGCCTTGGCGATGTCGTTTCACATCACAAGAATTTTCACGACATTTTTTTCCAGCCAATGAGCAAGTTGAAACTGTTCCCGGCAGACAAAAAATTCCGCAGCATCGATTACGTCGATTTACACAATCCGTTCGAAGTGGTTAACCATGCCGGCAACCGCAAAAAGGAAAAACGCAACCCGCACAAGTCTTACGGCTACCTGGCGCAACCTCGACTGGGCAGCTGGATCGCGGATTACCTGCTCGACAGGCTACTCTAAAAAAATCCGTAAAAAAAACAACCTGTCTAAGCGCCGTTATTGAATCTGCAAATCCGGTTGCGACCGCCCTGTTTCGCCTGGTAAAGCGCAATATCGGCCTGCTCGACCAGCAGCGTGCAGCTTTGCTCATAGATCGGCTGCATTGTCGCCACTCCGATGCTGACGGTAACGTAAGGCACCACCGACGAGGTTACGTGCGGTATCCTCGCATCCTGGATCGCGCCGTGGCATTCCTCGGCTACCTTCATCGCGCCCTCCATATCGGCCTCTGGCAATAACACGACGAACTCTTCCCCACCGTAACGCGCGATCAGATCGCCCGGGCGCTGCATACAGTCGCTTAAAATCCGGGCCACTTCGATCAGGCATTCGTCGCCGCGCAAATGTCCGAGGTGGTCGTTGTATTCCTTGAACTTGTCGACATCGATCATCAACAAGGCGAGACTGTGGCGCCCACGGGCCCCGCGCCCCCACTCCGACAACAGGCGCAAATCGAACTCACGGCGATTGCAAACCGAGGTCAGGGCATCGACGCGCGCGATATTGTTGAGCTGCTGCTGCGAACGCCGTGCCTGCAAATGCATGTTGAGACGCGCTCGCAGTACCCTGGGGTGGAACGGCCTGGCGATAAAATCGGCCGCGCCCGCTTCGAAGGCAGCGACCTCGGCTTCAGTGGTCTTGTCGTCGGAAACGAAAATTACCGGCACCGCCGTCTCGAGGTCGGAATCGGTCGAATTGCGCCACCAGTCAGTGCTGTCGACGCCACCCAGCAACGCGGTATCGACGATAACCAGATCCGGCATCCCGAGATTCACCGCCGAAGCCACCAGGCTGGAGAAATTCTCGACAATCTCGACCTGTGCATCCTGCATTTGCCCGATAATCATTCGCAGGCTCGGTACGTCCCTGTCCAGCACCAGTATCCGCTGCCTGTCCTGCGGTTCGGTAACACCCGTAACGCTGCCATCCGAAACCATCGACCCGGTTTGCAGAAACGAGTCGAGTTCGGGTTGCAGCGGAAATCCGATCACAGTCTCGCCCGAGCCGTTGATCAAGACAGGAATACTGCGATCGAATTCAGGGCTGCAGTCCCACTCGGATTGCCAGGCAATCAGCTCATCGTCACGTAGATCATCCGGCGCAGGCGGTTCGATCTCCAGTTCCTGCAGCAGCCCGTTCAGCACTTCCGACCTGGAAATATCTTGCCCATCTACCCATAGCGCACGATAAATCTGTCGACGCAGCAGGCCTGCCTTGACGGGATCGCTATCGTTAACGGCATTTACCAGCGCCGCGGCGGCGGCGGTACTCGGGCGAAACAAGGGCACATTGACAGGAATCGAGGGCGCTCGGCGACGCAGCTCGGCCACCTCGCTGGTAAGCTCGCTGAGTATTTCAAAACCATTGTCGCTACTGCTGCTAGCCGGTGCGTGCTGGACCGCGCGAAACTCGACCCGCTGATCGAGGTTCATCGCGTGCAGACGCTCGTTTAACGCGTAACAGAAAGAGCAGTTAAAATCGGCGTAAACGATGAAATTCCCCGCACCATTTTCGTCGAGCTGCTCCCCTGTTTGTGATGCATTGACCATGCCCAGGGTTCCGAATTCTTATTTATTATGATTATGCACGATAAGATCGCATTTCTCCGCGATCGATTATATGACATCGAGCGTCGCATTCGAAGCGTTCATTGCCGAGCGCGCTAATCACGGTGCAGGAGCTCGACGAGAATCTGCAACTGCGACTGCTAATTCGCGAGACTGACCCCACCAGCCCATTCAATCATTACCTACCGCAGAATCCAGCCACGTGCTATGGTTTGTCGAGGGTGAAGCCCGCCGAATCGTCGAAACCATGGACCTCAGGCAACTTATTGTATCGATCTCAATAGTCATGTTGTCCACGCTCGCGCTATATCTGCTGATTGCCTACACCCTGCTCCGGGATCCCGCCCCCGAAGTCCTGCAGACCAAATCCGGGGCGGCCTCGAGTACTTCCAGCAACGCTCTGCACGAATCGAGCCCCATGCCGCCGGCACTATCGAGCACCGCATCGCAAACGGCTGCCAGACACAGCGAGCAACGCGGCGGTCGCAAGGTTCTGGAGGTTTTCGGACGCGTACTCGATCGTGACGGACAACCCATCGAAAACGCGTTGATCGCAGAAGAACGTTACTTTTTCAGCACCCGCAGCGACTCCGACGGTAGTTACCGGCTAATGCTCGAATTGCCGCAGCATCGCTATCCCACGCTGCATTTTTTGCGCCGTGGCTATGACGGGAGACACTTCAGACTGGGTCAAAAGGAACTGCAGCAGGCCCCGATCTACGAACTCGATGTCAGCCTTGACGACGCGCTCGACTCGGTCAACCTGCAAGGCTGGGTAGGTAACGAAAACGGTATAGGACTGGAAGGCGCCCGGGTCGAACTAAGTGCGAGTTATAAGCGTAATCGCGACAGTTTCTATTTGACCGATTTTTCCGACAGTAACGGCAGTTTCGAATTCGAGGGCGTACGTTCGGGCGAGACCTATAGATTCTCGGTTAACCTCACGCCGGAATATCCCTACTACGAGGATCTCGATTTCAGAGTCACGCAGAACCCGGCGCAAATCAACATCGTGTTGGAAAAGCTCAGCTTCGTGGATATCGATGGCATGATTCTGGATCGCAGCTCGACGCCGGTCCCGGACTACGAAATGTTTATCAGCAACGTCACAACCGGTACTCACAGCCGCAAAATCCTCAGTGATAGCTCGGGGTTCTTCACGCTACGCAATTTTCCGCTAGGTGAGGTCAGCCTGACTACGCGCGGTGCCGAGTTTTTCAAGATTTCAGGCCTGCAGATAACCGGTGACCAGTATCAAAACCTGAAACTGATCGTCGATCGCGGCAACCACTACCTGTCCGGCTGGATTAGCGGCCCGAGCGGTATCGCGGTGAAAAATGCGATGGTTACCCTGGACCGCAAGTTTCGACAGGGAGAAATCGAACACAGCAGTTATCGATCGCAACGCACCGACCTTAACGGCGGCTTCGCGTTTGGCAACCTCGGCGACGGCGAATACCACGTCACCGTCTATGCGCTTGGATACGAAAAGCAGGAATTCAATTACCGCTTCAACGGCCAGTCGGGAGAGATTTTCGTCACCATGAAACGCAACTAGACTACCCTTGAAATCGTTAGTTCTCGAAGTGATCGATCTATCGCGATGATGCGTATCAACCCCAACGTATTGCAAGCAACATCTATCACCTGCGGCCAGTGCGACTAAACCGCCTCGACCAGGAATCCCATCGTGACCGTTTCACGCCATTACCATTTCGAATTCGACCACCCGGTAGCAAAGCTTTGGAGCGTGGTATCCGATACTCCGCGCTGGGGCGAGGCCTCCGGATTCCCCAGGTACCAGGCCAGCGAATCCCTGCAACCCGACGGCCGCGTCCGGGTTTTCGGCAAGCTTGAAATTGCGGGCATGACGCTCGCCTGGGAAGAACCACCGGTCAACTGGATCGCCGAACGCTGGTTCGAACAACGGCGAATCTTTTCCCGCGGTCCGATCGACAGCATGACCACCCGCGCCACGCTGGAGGATAAAGACGACCGCAGCGGCCTGGACCTGGAACTCAGCTTCGATACCCGCAACCTGGTCGGCACGCTTATCGCCCGTCGCCTGGTGGCATCATTCGAGAACAAGATTCGGGCACTGCTGGAAACCGCGGATCAGTTGATCAGGGCGGAACAGCCGGATCTGTTCGAATCGAACTACCGGCCATCCCCGGAAACGCAGGCGCGGGCGGTAAAAGTTACGGAGAGCATTAAGGCGTCACCCTATGACCACGGCCTGGCGACCAGGCTGGTGGAATACATCAACCAGGCCCAGGAGGTAGACCTGTGGGCGATGCGGCCGATTGCGATGGCGCGGCGCTGGCAGGTCGATACCCGGGACACGATAGAACTGTTTCTGCAATCGGTACGCTCCGGACTGCTCGAATCGCGCTGGGATATTCTATGCCCACGCTGCCGGCTCTCGAAGTCGACAACGAGCAACATCGGCGAACTGCCGCGCGGCGTGCACTGCGACGCCTGCAATATCGACTTCGACTCCGATTTTGCCAGCAACGTCGAGCTCAGTTTCAGCCCCAGCCCTTCGATCCGCGCGGTCGAGTACGGCTTTTTCTGTCGTTCCGGGCCCGGTGTTACGCCACATATCAAGGGACAGTGCTCGCTGTCTCCGGGAACCAGCCACTCCCTGCCGTTAACCCTGCACCCGGGAGATTATCGGATTCGTACGCTGGAAGCCGGCGAGGAGCTCGAACTAACCTGGGACGGGGGTGCGTTCCCCGAAATACATGTCAATGAGAGCAAGCTGAGCATACATGGCCATTCTCCCGATAATGAAATTCACCTGGTCAACGACGGCACAGTCGCCCGCACCATCGTTATCGAGGAGCAGAGCTGGCTGCGAGACGTGCTCACGGCCGCGCGCGCGACCACGATGCAGGCCTTCCGCGACCTGTTTTCGGAGCAGGTTCTGCGCCCGGGAGACGAGGTCAGTATTCGCACCATTGCCTTCGTGTTTACCGACCTGGTCGGATCCTCGAGCCTGTTTTCACGGATCGGCGACGCCGCGGCCTACCACCTGGTGCGCGAGCATTTTGCCGACCTGGCCAATATCGTGCGGCATCATCGGGGCAATATCGTCAAAACCGTTGGCGACGGCATCCATGCGGCATTCCTGACCCCAGACGACGCCCTGCGCGCAGCGATCGAGATGCAGCAGGCAATGCCGGAATTCAATCGGCGTTTCGAAACCGACGGCATCGCGATCCGCGTCGGGCTGCACTCGGGCAGCAGTATTGCCGTCGCCCTCAACGATCGCCTCGATTACTACGGCGAAGCAGTGAATCTGACGGCACGTCTCGAAGACCAGGGAGACGCCGGTGAAATCGTCATGTCAAAAGCATTTACCGAAGATCCCGCGGTTAATGATATTCTGTCCGATTATGAGCCACGCAAGCAGCAACTGGATCTGAAGGGCTTCGAAAATCCAGTTGAGATATGCCTGATACGCCCACGATCTGAAAATGACAAAAGCACCGCATCACTGGAAGCTGTACATTATTGAAGCCAGCGATAGCTCGCTCTACACCGGCATCACCACCGATATCGAGCGGCGTTTCGAGGAGCATGCGCAAGGTCAGAAAGGCGCGAAGTATTTCAATGGCCGCCGCCCGCTCGGTGTGGTTTACCACGAAGATGGCCATTCCCGCAGCAGCGCCAGCCGGCGCGAGGCGGAAATCAAGAAACTGTCGCGGCGCGAGAAAAGAGCCCTGATTGCCGGGCAGCGTCAACCTGGGGCAGACCATGCGTGACCTGTTATCCAACGGGCAGGCCGAAGCGCTACCGCTGACCGATGCCGACCTGCTGCTGTGGCGCCAGGTGGATCTTGGTTGCAATTACGACCAGTTGATGGCGCAGCTGGTCGACGAAACCGCGTGGCGCCAGGAGAAAATTACCGTTTACGGCAAACCATACCCGCAGCCGCGCCTGAGCGCCTGGCATGGCGACATGGGTTACAGCTACTCCGGCATCAGGCTGCAACCCCTGCCCTGGACTCCCGTTCTGTGGCGCCTGAAACAACGTATCGAGACCTTGACCCAGGAGCGATTCAACAGCGTCCTGCTCAATTATTACCGCGATCATAACGACAGCATGGGCATGCACAGCGACGACGAACGCGAGCTCGGCAAACAGCCGGCTATTGCCTCGCTCAGCCTGGGCGAGGCGCGCGATTTCATTCTGAAACATCGCCGGCGCAAGGACCTGAAACCGGTCAAGCTGCCGCTGGATTCGGGTAGCCTGTTGCTGATGCGCGGCGACACCCAGCAAAACTGGCGCCACGGCATCAACAAGCTCAGGCGCGCCTGCGGTCCGCGTATAAACCTGACCTTCCGCAACATAATCGCGGTAAAAGCCCCAAAATAGCCGCGTCGAGACGACTAGCGCAGCGCGCTGCCAACATGGCCCGGTTAGGGGTATAATCGCGTACCATGTCCCGGGTCACGGCATCGCCGCCGGAACGATTTACGACAGGCAAGAATCTGGAGCCAGTATGACGGACAGCGAACTGATCGCACTTGCGAAAGCCTATCTCGAGCTCTCGAACTCGCATCGCGTGGACCTGATCATGCCAATGTTTGCCGCTGGCGCGCGCTATACTTCGAACGCGATGGGCGAGCATCGCGGGCGCGCTACCATTGGCGATATGATGCACGGCTTTTTCAACAAGTACCCCGATGCGTACTGGCACGCGACAAACTTTCGCTGCGAGGACCACCGCGTCACCTTCGATTTCACCCTGACGGCTACCGAGGCCAGCAGCGGTGCACGTCTCGCCAGAAGCGGGGGCGAAGAGGTCGAGTTCACCGCCGACGGTGCGATCAAGAAATTGACCGTGGATGCCAGCTAGCTACCACGAACGCCAGAATTCCTGATTGCTAACCGACGCCCGTTCAGTCGGCCCGGTCGACATAGCCGCTGCCTATCGCCGAAAAAGGTAACTCAAGCTCGAGTTCCGGAACCTGGCGCGCGACCCAGGCGGTAAAGGTATTGCTGTTGGGTCCCGGGAAAGCCTGGTACTCCTGTTTCCAGGGGTAGCTGCGCGCGGCATCGTCGACCGCTTCGATCAGGGCTTCGGCCTGCGCCCCGCGGTGCGACTTGAGCAGACGGGGTTTGGCGCCGTACCAGTAGCGATCGGGCAGGCCCCGATTAATGCCCATTACGACTCCGCCGTGGTATCCGCGCCAACCGATAACATCGTAGATCGTGTAGTGGTTTTCATTTTTTCGCTTGGCCGCGATCCAGGTATGAATCGCGAACCAGCCGCGCCAGCCCCAGGCGTCCGCCCCGTACACCTGCAGCACCGCTTCGCTGGTAACGTCCGGATCGGGCGCAATACCCGCGGATTCGCGGCTTGCGGTGCGCCAGTCACCGCGCGAGCCGAAGCTGTACAAAGCCAGCGCAATCAGGGTCAACACGATTAATGGTTTGAGAAAATACATCTGCCTTTCGACACCCTGCCCTCGAATAAATTCTATTAAAATACAGGTTCGATTTTTATAACCAGGGAAGCGCCTTTGCAGACAACCCTGCCCACAAGAAATTATACCGGAACCTTCCAGCGAAAAGCCCCATGCTCAAAATCCCGTGGTTATCGGGTAACGTCGATCCCGTCCGAAGGCTCGGCGGGAAATCTTGATCCCGGGCGGTGCTTGCCTGCGTTTGTATTCATTGCGATCCACCAGCTCGATGACACGCCGCACCATCGCCTTTTCGAACCCTGCTGACACGATTTCTTCCAGGCTCTGGTCCTGTTCGACATACCGCAGGAGTATGGGATCGAGTGTCTCGTAGGGAGGCAGACTGTCGGAGTCCGCCTGGTCCGGCGCCAGTTCCGCCGACGGAGCACGCTGCAGGACCCTTTCCGGAATTACTCTCGAGATGCCGTTGCGGTACCTGGCCAGACGATAGACCAGGGTCTTGGGAACATCCCGGATCGGGGCAAAGCCACCGGCCATGTCGCCATACAGGGTGGTGTAACCGACCGCCATCTCGCTCTTGTTGCCGGTCGTCAGCAGGATCTTGCCCTTCTTGTTGCTGATGGCCATCAAGATGACGCCACGGCAGCGGGCCTGTATGTTCTCCTCGGTTACGTCCTGCGGCAGTCCGGCGAACTCTGGTGCCAACATGTCGAGAAATGCCCTGAACGCGGGTTCGATGGGGATGGCCCGGTGTTGAACGCCTAAAGCCTGCGCTTGCGCCAGCGCATCCTCGTTGCTCATGTCAGCGGTGTGACGCGAGGGCATCATTACCGCCTCGACCCGATCGGACCCCAGCGCATCGACCGCTATGGCCAGGGTTAAAGCAGAATCGATGCCACCCGACAATCCCAGGACCGCAGCCTTGAAACCGTTTTTGTCGACATAATCGCGCACGCCCAATACCAGCGCTCGGTAGACACTTTCGTCTTCGTCTGGTTCAGGCACAATCTCAGCCGGCAGCGGTACGATGCCGTCCCGGGTATCGATTTCGACCAACGTCAACGTCTCGACAAAGTACTGGCAGCGTTGAGTCAACTCGCCTTCGCCATTTACGACGAACGAGCCGCCATCGAAGACCAGCTCGTCCTGCCCGCCTACCAGGTTTACGTAAAGGACGGCCAGACCATTGTCGCGGGCGCGTCGCTGCAATAGCGTTAACCGCTCGGGCGACTTGCCATAATGGTAGGGTGAAGCGTTGATGTTTATTAGCAGGCGCGCGCCGGCCTCCGCCGCCCGGGATGCAGGGTATTGTTCCCATATATCCTCACACACGGTCAGGGCAACAGGAACGCCATTGATTTCGAACACGCAGGATTCGTGCCCTGGCTCGAAATAACGCTTCTCGTCGAACACGCTGTAGTTTGGCAGGAACTGCTTATGGTATTCGGCGAATATTTCCCCATTGCGAATGATACCCGCCGCGTTGTAGAGCTTGCCCTGCGAAGCGCGTGGATAGCCCAGAATGACATCGATATCTTTCACCGTGTCACAGATACGCGCAAGCTCGCGATCTACCCGCCGCACCAATTCGGGACGCAGCAACAAATCCTCCGGCGGATAGCCCGTCAGGGTCAGCTCCGGGAAAACGACTGCATCGGCCCGTTGTTCGTCCCGGGCGCGACAGGCGGTTTCGATAACCCGGTTCGCGTTACCGGCAACATCGCCGACCAACAGGTTGATCTGCGCTAAGGAGATTCGAAGTGTCAAGATCGCCGACTCCTTAATCCTTTTCGAGTCACATCTTTTTTAGCAGCATTTTCATACGCCGTCCCCCCGACATTTCAGCCCTGGGCTCTTAACAGGGTCCAGATGCCGATGCCGACAAAGCCGATACCAGCGATGTAGTTCAAATGCTTTGGGCTCAAGTATTGCGAGATCGCGCTACCGGCAAGAACGCCAATTCCGGATGCGACGATCAAGGCCATCGAAGCGCCAACAAATACCGTGACTTTGCTAACTTCCTTATCTGCGGCAAACAGCATCGTCGCCAATTGCGTTTTGTCGCCAAGCTCGGCAACGAATACCGCAGCAAAAACGGTGAACAGCACTTTATATTCCATTTCCTGATTTCTTAGTCGATTAAAAAATGGATCATAAGGGACCCGGCGCCCCAATAGCAATCCAAGTGGATGTATTCAAAGAATCCTCATCGCGTTTAACGCGACAACCGCTAGTTCGGTTCAGCTAGAGATCAGCTTTGCCGCCAGCATACGGGCGCGTTCAGCCGTCTTAGACGGCAGACGCTTGTGTTTCTCGGTATTGGCGAGGCCGGTGAACAAGTTGCCAACAGGCTCCGCGCCAATGGTTTTGGCGCTCATAGCGAGCTGCTTGCTGGTGCGGAATAACCAGCGTCCGAACCACGAGGGGGCCGCACTCGACGAAATCAGCAAAGCTTTTTTCTGCGCAACATCGGTTTTACGAAATTTCGGGTAGGGCTGCTCCCACGGCCAGTAAGCATAAGCTACCAGCCGTTCCATGAAACGTTTGTAAATCGCGGTCGCCGAACCGAAATTAGTCGGCGAGGCCAGGATGTAGGCCTGCGCCGCCTCGATCTTTTCGATCAACGCGTGCATGCCGTCATCGAGCACGCATGTACCCGGGCTGCTGCCTGGCTGCAGCGTGCACTCGCGGCAGTTGAGGCAAAACTCGATGGGATAATCGCGCAGGTTTATGATTTCAGTTTCCGCGCCGTTTTCGTTTAACGCCGTGACCGCGACTTCTACCGCCTGATCGGTGATACCGTCGTCGCGGTAAGAACCGTTGATCACCAGTACTCTCGTACTATTCGCCATGATTCCCTCCAATCCTCAAAACTACGCCTGGAACCTGCGGTCGATATTGACACATATCAAACTCGCTCCAATTCACCGTGAAATGCGACGCCGGGTCGCATAGAATTCGTCGCAGAACAAAGGGATCGATCGATTGCCGATAACTCTTGAAAAACTGATCGAGCGCCACGCGCGTTATCGAGGCGACCAGCTTGCGGTCGTGTTTGGCGAACAGCGTTTGACCTGGGCGCATTTCAGCGCGTCTGTCAATCAACTGGCCAACGCAATGCAGGCCCGCGGCATCGGCAAGGATGACAAGGTAGCTACCGCGTTGCCCAACAGCATGGAATTGCTGCTGATTTACTGGGCGACGGTTTCGATCGGAGCGGTGCTGGTGCCGCTCAGCCCCCTGCTCAAGGCAAAGGGCCTGATCAACCTGCTGAACAATGCCGACGTTTGCCTGGCGTTCCTGACGCCAGGGCTGCTGGCCGAACTGGAACCGGATCGTGACCAGATCGGCAATATAAAAGCCGAAAACTACATTCTGGTCAGTGCTGACGAAAGTGAAACTAACAGTTACGCGGCGTTCGTCGCCGGCCGCTCGAGTGAACCGCCCGACTATCCCGAGATGCAGCAGGAAGACCTGTTTAACATCGTCTATTCGAGCGGCACTACCGGCATGCCCAAGGGCATCATGCACAGTCACCTGGTGCGCGCCAACTACGGCAGTCATTTCGCCGCCTCGTTTCGCATGACGCCGGAAAGCGTCGTGCTGCACACCGGGTCGATCGTGTTCAACGGCGCGTTCGTCACGCTAATGCCCTGCTTTTTCCTCGGCGCGCGTTTTATCCTGCATCCGCATTTCGACGTCGAGGCAATGATCGAAACCGTGGCACGCGAAAAGGTTACCCATATCATGATGGTGCCCTCGCAGATCATCGCGCTGCTGCAAAGCCCGAATTTCGACGCGTCGAACATGCAGTCGATGGAAATGCTGCTGACCATCGGCGCGCCATTGCAGCAGCAATACAAGGAAGCGATCAACGCGGTGATACCCGGCCGGTTTTACGAGCTCTACGGGCTCACCGAGGGTTTCGTCACGATTCTGGATCGTAACGATTTCGACCAGCAGCCGGGCTCGGTCGGCTGCCCACCGCCGGGATACGAAATCCGTATCGTCGACGACGACGGCACGGACCTGCCCCCCGGGGAGATCGGCGAGATCGTCGGCCGCGGGCCCGCGCTATCCTCCGGCTACTACAAACAACCCGAGCTAACGCGCGAAACTTTCCGCAACGGCTGGCTCTACAGCGGCGATCTCGGGTACCTCGACGAACGCGGCTTTCTGTACCTCGCGGGTCGTAAAAAAGAGCTAATCATCACCGGCGGCGTCAACGTCTACCCGCAGGACATCGAGGAAATCGCCGGGGCTCACGAACAGGTGCTCGAAACGGCAGTGTTCGGGGTCGACTCGGACAAGTGGGGAGAGACACCGGTGGCCGCCATCGTGCTGCACCCCGAAGCCACGCTTGACGCCGACGAACTGAAACAATGGATCAACCAGCGGGTCGAGGCGCGCTTTCAAAAAGTGTCGGATGTTTACCTCGTCGACCTGATGCCGCGCAACGTCGCGGGTAAAACCCTTAAAAACGAACTCAGGGAAAACTACCTTGCAAATCAAAAATAATACTTTCGTTATCACCGGCGCTGCCCAGGGTCTGGGCGAGGCCATCAGCCTGCAGCTGGCCAGTCATGGCGCCAAACTCGCCCTGCTCGACGTCAACGCCGAGCGGCTCGACCAGACCCTCGACGCCTGCAAACAGGCCGGGGCCGAGGGTTTCGCCTTTACCTGCGACGTCGCCAATGAAACCAGCGTGCGCCGCTGCTTCGCTTCGATCGAGGAGCATCTGGGAGCGATCGCGGGGCTGGTCAATAACGCCGGCATTCTGCGCGACGGCATGCTGGTCAAGGTCAAGGACGGCGAAATCGTCGATCGTATGTCGCTGGAGCAGTGGCAGCAGGTCATCGACATCAATTTAACCGGGGTTTTCCTGTGCGGGCGCGAGGCCGCGAGCAGCATGATTCGCAACGGCAAGGGAGGCGTCATCGTCAATATCTCGAGCATCAGCCGCGCCGGTCACACCGGGCAATCCAACTATTCCGCCGCCAAGGCCGGGGTGGCCGCGCTGAGCACGACCTGGGCGCAGGAACTGGCGCGCTACAATATTCGCAGCGCCGCGATCGCCCCCGGCGTATTCGAAACCGAGATGGTCGCGTCGTTGAAACCGGAAGCGCACGAACGCATCGCCCGCGCGATACCGCTGCAGCGCACCGGCACGGTGGTAGAACTCGCGCAGGCGGTAGAATTCATCATCGAAAACGATTACTACAGCGGTCGCATCCTCGAACTCGACGGCGGCCTGCGCCTCTGATCGCACCCGG
>JAACFA010000037.1 GCA_009937625.1 Gammaproteobacteria bacterium
TCTGTTGCACTGGCCGTGGACTTACGTCCCCCAGACGTTATCTGGCACCCTGCCCTGCGGAGCCCGGACTTTCCTCCAGTTCCGGTTGGAACCAGCGATTATCCAGCTGACTTGCGCGCATTGTACCAGACTGAGGACTTGGATTGGGGCGATTACCGGAAGAACTTAATCCCCCCATTTGTCGCGATGTGAAATCAGTTGCCTGAGTAACGTAAACTTTTCTTCTTTTTGCAAAAAAGGGCGAATCGCGTCCAACAACTTCTGGCGCTCGCTCGATTGAAACCATCTATTCCACGCGGCCTCGTCGGTCCAGCGTGTAAATACCACGTATCGATTGGGACGGTGGATCTCGACGGAAGATTCGCCGGATACGTAGCCGGGCGCTTTCGCCATAACATCCAGCAGATCTGCGATCGCGGATTCGTAGAATTGCTCAAGGCCTTCGGCAATTTCGCGCTCGATGATTACCCTGATCATTAGTTTCTCCCCATTTCGGCTTGATTACAGCCACTCACATGTATTAAATAAGATCGGCAGGATATACAATTCGACCCATAACACAATAACTTCTCGGAGGCGTCCAGATGGCCTGGCAAAAGCAGATTCTTCGTGTCAACCTGACTAACGGCAGTATCGCAATAGAACCCCTGAAAATGGAATGGGCCGATGCCTACCTGGGTTCACGTGGGCTCGGCAGCAAGTATCTCTACGAAGAGATGGATCCGGCCGTGGATGCCCTGTCGGCAGAGAACAAGATCGTCTTTGCCACCGGCCCGTTGACCGGCACCATGGCCTCGACCAGCGGCCGTTACACGGTAATCACCAAGGGTGCGCTAACCGGCGCCATCGCCTGCTCCAACTCGGGCGGCAAGTTCGGCGGCGAGCTGAAAAACGCTGGCTTCGACATGCTTATCATCGAAGGTAAATCCGACAAACCGGTCTACCTGCATATCGAAAACAGCAAGGTCGAGATATGCGACGCCGGCGACATCTGGGGCAAGACCGTGTGGCAAACCGAAGACATCCTGGCTGCGAAATACCAGGATCCGCTGATGCGCTTTGCCGGTATCGGTCAGGCCGGCGAAACCCTGTGTCGATACGCCTGCGTGGTCAATGACAAGCATCGCGCCGCGGGACGTTCCGGGGTAGGTGCAGTCATGGGCTCCAAGAATCTCAAGACAATCGCGGTGCGCGGCACCGTCGGTACACCCGCGTCCAGTAAGGAGGTTTACCAGAAGATCAACGAAATCAACGCACGCCTCGACGACCGCGAAGGCATGGCGCGTGACGGCACGCTGGCGATGATGGATGTTACCAATGGCTTCGGCAGCCTGCCGACGCGCAACAACCGCAGCGTGCGCTTCGAGGGCGCTAACAAACTGAATCCCGAGGCCATGCATACGCCCAACGCCAACGGCCACACAAATATCGTGCAGAACGGCGCCTGCTTCGGCTGCACCATCGGCTGCGGGCGCATCTGCAAGATAGATCCGACCCATTTCTCGGTCAAGGATCGGCCCGAATACCAGGGAGCCTCTGGTGGCCTCGAGTATGAAACCGCCTATGCGCTGGGAGCCGCCTGTGGCGTCGACGATATCGACGCGGCAACTTTTGCCGGCTTCATCTGTAACGAATACGGCATGGATCCGATATCGCTGGGCGGTTCCATTGCCGCCGCAATGGAGCTGTTCGACATCGGTGCAATCGATGAAAAGATCACCGGCGGCATCAAGCTCGAATTCGGCAATGCCGAGGCCCTGTGCCAAATTTCGGAACTCGCCGGCAAAGGCGAAGGGTTTGGTGCCGACATTGCGATGGGCTCCAAACGCCTGTGCGAGAAATACGGCCATCCGGATTTGTCGATGACGGTCAAGGGCCAGGAATTTGCCGCCTACGACGGCCGCTCCATGCAGGGCATGGGGTTGGCTTACGCCACCAGCAACCGTGGTGCCTGCCACCTGCGAGCCGACCCATACGGCCACGATTTCGAAACCACCGAAATCGAAGGCAAGGCAAAGATCGTCGCCGAAACCCAGCGGATTACCGCGTTCATGGATTCCAGTGGCCTGTGCCTGTTTCCGGCCGGCTGCGGCTGGGGCACCGAAGATTATTGCGAGCTGGTCGACCTGGTCTGTGAGGGTGACTGGAGTAGCGAGGCACGGATGGTCGAAACCGGTGAACGTATCTGGAACCTGGAAAAGCTGTTCAATCTGAAGGCCGGCCTGGGCAAAAAAGATGACACGCTACCTAAGCGTATTCTCGAAGAACCGGCCGATGTCGGTACCGGCAAGGGCCTGGTATGCAGACTCGATGAAATGTTGCCCGAGTACTACACGATCAACGGCTGGGACGCGGAGGGCGTGCCAACCAAGGACACGCTGGCCCGGCTCGGTATCGATTGACACTGCAGTCGATGATCGCTTAGCTAATGGATGTCTCGGTTACCCTGTTTGGCGGGTTGCGGCATTTCCTCCCCGCCGGCAGTTCCTTCAACAAGTGCAAGATCGAAATCGATGAAGGCAGCACGCTCGCAGCCCTGTTGCAAAAAATTCCGGTGCCGTCGGACAAGCCCTATATGGTGATTCTCAACGACGAGAAGATCGCGAGCGTCAAGTTCGATGAAATCACGATCCGGGACGAAGACGAAGTGGTGCTGCTGCCTCCGATCAAGGGCGGATAGCGCCGAACGCCGCAAATGCCCGCCCTCCTCGCGATCGTCCTCCTGCTTCTGGCACAGCTGGTTCAGATCTCGCAGGCGGCACCGGTCGAAGTCGTCAAACCGAAATGGCGCACTCCCTATAATCTCTATCTAACCCCGCGAGAAGCCTACCAGAAAAAGCTGGCCGCGGGCGATGCCCTGCTGTTCATCGACGTGCGAACTCGCGCCGAAATCAAGTTCATCGGCATGGCTAACATGGTGGACGCCAACATCCCGCTGCGCATGCTGCGCGACGACTACGCCTGGAGTGAAAAATCCGCGACTTATCGCACCCGCAAAAATCCGGACTTCGTGGCGGCGGTCGAGCGCCTGCTGGAGCACCGGGGGCTAGACCGCAACAGTCCGATTATCCTGATGTGCCAGTCGGGCTCGCGCGTTCCGGTCGCGGCGCGCCGGTTGCACCAGGCGGGCTTTGGCGAAGTGTACACCCAGTACCAGGGGTTCGAGGGTTTCAAGGCGAAACAGGGGCCGAACAAGGGCCAGCGGGTGGTCAACGGCTGGAAAAATGCGAACCTGCCGTGGAGCTACGAGCTCGATGCCAGCAAGATGTACTTCAATTTCGCGCCATGAATATCTCGGCGAGCGATTTTACTCAGGCCGAAGCTCCAGTGCTGTCGCGGGTCAGGCCGCGCACTCCTCGGTCCTGATGACTTCACCGTCGGCATCGACGGTTTCCAGCTTGACGCCGAAACCCCACAGGCGGCGCAAATGTTTCAGCACTTCCTCGCTGGTGTCCGCCAGCGGCACATTGTTATGCGGGATATGTCTCAGGGTCAGCGAGCGATCGCCCCGGATATCGACATTGTAGACCTGGATATTGGGTTCGTTCATGCTCAGGTTGTACTGGTTCGACAGCGCCTGGCGAATGTATCGATAACCTGAATCATTGTGTATCGAGGTGACTTCGAGCTCGCTTTGCTGCTCGTCATCGAGAATGGAAAACAGTTTGAATTCGCGGATCAGGCGCGGTGACAGGAACTGCGATATAAAGCTTTCGTCCTTGAAATTGCGCATCGCAAAGTCGAGCGTTTGCTGCCAGTCCGAACCTGCTATATCGGGGAACCACTTGCGGTCTTCCTCGTCCGGGTCGACGCAAATGCGCTTGATATCGGTCATCATCGCGTAACCCAGTGCGTAGGGATTGATACCGCTATAGAACTTGCTGTCGAAATCCGGCTGCGCCACCACATTGGTGTGGCTTTGCAGGAACTCGAGCATGAACCCGTCGGTCACCTTGCCGCGATCGTAAAGCGCATTCATGATGTGATAGTGCCAAAAACAGGCCCAGCCCTCGTTCATAACCTGGGTTTGACGCTGCGGATAGAAATACTGGCCAATCTTGCGCACGATACGCACGACTTCACGCTGCCAGGGTTCCAGCAGCGGAGCATTTTTTTCGACAAAATAGAGGATATTTTCCTGCGGTTCCTCCGGAAAATTCGGCTGTCGCTCCCGCTCTTCCTCGGCTTCCTTGCGCGGAATGGTTTTATGCCACAGGTCGTTGACCTGCGACTGCAGGTAAGCCTCCCGCTCCTTGAGCCGCTCCTGTTCTTCGCGCATCGAAACCGGATTGGGTCGCTTGTAGCGATCGACACCATGATTTTGCAGCGCATGACAGGAGTCGAGCAGGTTTTCCACCTCGTCTATACCGTAACGCTCCTCGCATTCGTTGATATAGCGTTTGGCAAACACCAGGTAATCGATAATCGCCTCGGCGTCGGTCCAGGTGCGGAACAGGTAGTTACCCTTGAAAAACGAATTATGACCGAAACTCGCGTGCGCAATGACCAGCGCCTGCATCATCATCGTGTTTTCTTCCATCAGGTAGGCAATACAGGGATTCGAATTGATCACGATTTCGTAGGCCAGCCCCATGTGACCGCGACGGTACTGCTGCTCGTTCTTGATGAAATGCTTGCCGAACGACCAGTGGCTGTAACCAATGGGCATGCCAACGCTGGCATAGGCGTCCAGCATTTGCTCGGCCGTAATCAGCTCGATCTGGTTGGGATAGGTATCGAGGCCGTATTCCTCGGCGATCGCCTCGATTTCAGCGTGGTATTGCTCGATCAGTTCGAAGGTCCACTCGGCACCGGTCGAAATCGGTTCGCTCATTGGGTTTGCTTCCTGAAAAATTCCCGGAATACCGGGTAGATATCCTCGTATTCGCGAATATGCTGCATCGCAAAGTTGTCATGCTTGGCGAGCAGGTTTTCATAATGCGCCCAAAGGCCCTGGTGATCACGACGGGTGATTTCGACGTAGGCATAGTAGCGCAACTGGGGCAGCAACTGCTTCGCCAGGATCTGCTCGCATACCGGCGAATCATCGTTCCAGTTGTCGCCGTCGGAGGCCTGCGCCGCGTAAATGTTCCAGTCGGTGGGCGGGTAGCGTTGCGCGATGATATCGCGGGTCATTTCCAGCGCGCTCGAAACGATGGTGCCGCCGGTCTCGCGCGAATAGAAAAATTCCTCTTCGTCGACTTCCTTGGCCTGGGTATGGTGGCGAATGTAAACCACGTCGACGTCCCGGTAGCTGCGCGTCAGAAACAGGTACAGCAGGATATAGAAGCGCTTGGCGATATCCTTGGTCTCCTGGTCCATCGATCCCGATACGTCCATCAGGCAAAACATGACTGCCTGAGAAGTGGGTTCGGGGCGCTGCACGAAGTTATTGAAACGCAGATCGAAGGTGTCGATAAAGGGTATCTTCCTGATCCGGTTGCGCAGAGCCTCGATTTCCCGTTCCAGCTCGCGCCGCCTGCCTTCATCGCCGCCGACGTCCTGCTGCAACCCTAACAACTCGGCCTCGAGCTCGCGTAACCGCCGCCTCGGTTCCGCGCCCATCGCCACGCGTCGCGACAGGGCCGACCTGAGCGAGCGCACGATATTGATATTCGTCGGCACACCGTCGTTGGTGAATCCGGCGCGCACGGTCTTGCTCTTGGTCATTTTACTGAGCTGGTTTTTCTGCAGGTTAGGCAGCTCCAGGTCGTCGAACAGCATATCGAGGTACTCGTCTTTCGAGATCTCGAAGACGAAATCGTCCTCACCCTCGCCGCTATCGCTGGCACTTCCACCCTTACCACCGCCCCCACCTGGCGGGCGCTTGATCTTGTCGCCGGGTGCGAATTCCTTGTTGCCGGGGTAAACCCCTTCGCGCACTCCGCCCTGGTCGTTGCGAAAAGTGGGCTCGGTAATGTCACGCGTCGGGATCGAAACGCTCTCGCCGCCGTCGACATTGGTGATCGAGCGCTCCGAAATCTGCTCCGAGATGGCCTTCTTGATCTGCGTCTTGTAGCGTCGGAGAAACCTCTGACGGTTTACCGTACTTTTACCTTTCGCATTCGGGCGTCGGTCGATGAGTTGCGCCATTTCAATTCACCAGGATGCCATCATGTTGCTTAAGATGCTTTTCTGACACGCAGGTACCATTCGCACAACAGTCGGACCTGTTTCTCGGTATAGCCCTTTTCGACCATGCGCGAAACGAAGTTGGCATGTTTCTTTTCGTCTTCTTCCGAGGCCTTGGCGCTAAACGAGATCACCGGCAACAATTCCTCGGTGTTGGAAAACATTTTCTTTTCGATCACGGTACGCAGTTTTTCGTAGCTGACCCATTCGGGGTTATTGCCTTCATTTTGCGCACGCGCCCTTAACACGAAATTAACGACCTCGTTACGAAAATCCTTGGGATTGGAGATACCGGCCGGTTTTTCGATTTTCTCGAGCTCTTCGTTGAGCGACGCTCGGCCGAAGTTTTCGCCGGTTTCGGGATCGCGGTACTCCTGGTCCTGAATCCAGAAGTCGGCATAGGTGACGTAACGGTCGAAAATATTCTGGCCGTACTCCGAGTAGGATTCGAGGTAAGAGGTCTGGATTTCCTTACCGATGAATTCGACATAGTTAGGCACCAGGAAGCCCTTGATATGCTCGAGGTAGCGGTCGTGCACGTCCTGCGGGAACTGTTCACGCGCAATCTGTTGCTCGAGCACGTAGAGCAGGTGCACCGGGTTCGCCGCGACCTCGGTCTGGTCGAAATTGAAAACCCGGGAAAGAATCTTGAAAGCGAAACGGGTGGAAAGCCCACGCATGCCCTCGTCGACACCGGCGTAATCGCGGTACTCCTGGTAAGACTTCGCCTTGGGGTCGGTATCCTTGAGGCTTTCACCATCGTAAACCTTCATCTTCGAGTAAATGCTGGAGTTTTCCGGCGTCACCAGGCGTGACAACACGCTGAACTGTGCCAGCATTTCGAGGGTGCTCGGCGCGCAGGGCGCTTCGGACAGCGAGCTGTTGTACAACAGTTTGTCATAAATATTGATTTCCTCGGAAACCCGCAGGCAGTAAGGCACCTTGACGATATAGACCCGATCGAGGAAGGCCTCGTTGTTCTTGTTGTTGCGGAAAGACTGCCATTCCGACTCGTTGGAATGCGCCAGGATAGTGCCCTCGAAGGGCAGCGCCGAAAGTCCCTCGGTGCCATTGTAATTACCTTCCTGGGTAGCGGTAAGCAACGGGTGCAGTACCTTGATCGGCGCCTTGAACATCTCGACGAATTCCATCAGCCCCTGGTTGGCACGGCACAGGGCGCCCGAGTAACTGTAGGCGTCGGCATCGTTTTGCGCGTAATGCTCGAGCATGCGGATGTCGACCTTGCCGACCAGTGCCGAGATATCCTGGTTATTCTCGTCGCCGGGCTCGGTTTTCGCGATGGCGACTTGGTTTAGAATCGAGGGCTGGATCTTGACCACCTTGAACTTGGTGATATCGCCGCCGTATTCGTTGAGGCGCTTGACCGCCCAGGGTGACATGATCTTCGTCAGGTAACGCCTGGCGATACCGTAGTCCTGTTCCAGGATCTCGCCGTCCTCGTTGACGTCGAACAATCCCAGCGGCGACTCGAACACCGGTGAATCCTTGATCGCGTAGATCGGCATCTTTTCCATCAACACCTTGAGACGATCGGCCAGCGACGACTTGCCGCCGCCGACCGGGCCCAGCAGATAAAGAATCTGCTTCTTTTCTTCGAGGCCCTGCGCCGCATGCTTGAAATAGGAGACGATTTGCTCGATCGCCTCCTCCATGCCGTAGAACTCCGAAAAGGCCGGGTAACGTGCAATCAGCTTATTCGAAAATATCCGACTGAGCCGGGAATCCTGCGAGGTATCCACCAGTTCCGGCTCACCGATCGCGGCCAGCATGCGCTCCGCCGCGGTCGCGTAAACCAGGGGATCTTGCTTGCACAATTCGAGGTATTCCTGCAATGAATACTCTTCCTGCAGGTGTTGGTCGAATCGCTGCTGATAACTTTCGAAAATGCTCATTTGGGCTACCTCTTCCTCAAATCGGATCAGGATCGGCACCCCTTGAATCGCTTCATATTGTTCAGGCGCCGCCTGATGGAGTTAATCACTACTTTGTGAGTGTGACTATGCATAAGCATAGTAAAATTTTAGACGATGGCGTTTTAATTTCGTTCGCAAAATAAATTAATGCACGTATAAGCTATCTCTGTCTTGCGCCATCGCCATGGACGTTTGATTGCCACGCCCATTCAATACGATATTTATTTGCTACGCAAGAACCTGACCAACTTGGTGCGTAACCCGGACGGGTTCTTTTCCGGGCGTCGGAAAACGACACCAGCCAGCACTGCGGAACGTCGAGTTAGTCTCATAAATATCAACGACTTACCATCGGGCTAGCCGCTGTCGCCGGGCTCGGATTCTTTTTCCTCGCTCAGTCGCAGGGCTTGCCGATAAATTTGATTTTTCTTTTTCCCCGTCAAACGCATGGCAATTTTTACCGCCATTTTGACGGAAACTTCGTCAAGGAGAACGCGCAGCAGGTCGACATCGTCGGCGTTCAGCCCGGAGTCGTGATTGGCGGCCGAATTATCGATCAGCAAAACGAATTCGCCCTTGTGCAACTTGCCGTCCCGTTCGAAACACCGCAAAAGTTCAGCCGCGCTGCCGCGCAGGAACTGCTCGTGCAGCTTGGTCAGCTCCTTGGCCAGTACACATGGGTTTTGCGGGAAAATCTGCGCCACCTGTTCGAGCAGGCGCAGGATGCGATGACTGGACTCGAAAATGACCAGCGTCCCTCTTAATTCGGACAGGTCCTGCAGTTGTTTACCCCTTTCGGTGGCTTTGGATGAGAGGAATCCCGCGAAATGAAACTGCTCGGTGGGCAGTCCCGCGGCGCTCAGCGCCGCGACCGCGCTGTTGGCCCCGGGTATCGGTGAAACCCGGATGCCCTGCTGCTGTGCCGCATGCACCAGTCTATAGCCGGGATCGGATATCAAAGGCGTACCGGCGTCGGATATCAACGCCACGTCGTGACCCGCACTAAGCTGTTCCAGGATTTCGACGCTGCGCGCGCTTTCATTGTGCTCATGACATGAAATCATGCGGGTATCGATGCCCAGATGATTCAGCAATTGTCGACTATGGCGCGTATCTTCGGCCGCAATCAGATCTACCTCCTTGAGCGTTGCGATTGCGCGCAGGCTGATATCGTCGAGGTTACCGATCGGGGTTGCGACAATATAGAGTACGCCGGTCATTCAAAAGAGTGTACACTATATGCCTGTCGTAAAAACCGCCTGACCTCCGCCTTAAATCACACTGAATCTGCGATGCAACTGCCACGTTCACTTCTGCTCTTGCTAGCGCTGGCCCTGGGGCTTGCAGCCTGCGAATCGGGGCCGCGTAAGGGTCCGCTAGACGTAACCGACCCCGCAAGGATCAGCGTCGATCCCGACGCCGACACCGGGGTACTGACGCCCACCGAGGAAGACATTATTAAGGCCTTCCAGTACGAGACTGGCGAACAGTGGCTCGAGGCCGCGGTGCTGTACGACAGGCTGTCACGCTCCGCCGTGCAGCCCGAGCGCTCCGCTTTCCTGATAAAGGT
Source organism: Gammaproteobacteria bacterium (assembly GCA_009937625.1). Taxonomy (GTDB): domain Bacteria; phylum Pseudomonadota; class Gammaproteobacteria. The sequence goes on from JAACFA010000037.1 coordinate 9,637, forward strand.
CGCGCTGATGTACTACTACGGCGGACTCTACGACGAGATCGATCCCTTTTTCGCCGGACTCGGCGAACCGGATATTTTGCAACAGGATCTGAAATACAAGCAGATTATCCAGGCCGGCGGTTACCTCGGCGAGGGCAAAATTTACCAGGGTTTGCTAGCCCTGCCCGAAATCGATGAAATCATCGATTACCAGTTCAAGGCGCTGGCCCTCAACATTCGTTCGCGCGGCGTGCTCGCCATCGGCAAACCGCTGGAAAGCGCTAAACTGCGCATGCAAATCGGCCAGTATCTGAAGACACCCGAGGAATTCGAAAAGAACCATGATTTTATCTGGGCCGCGCTGAATCGCATTACCGAATCGGCGATGCTTCGCGCGTTAGCGGAGCAGCAAACCCCGGAGGTGCGCGGCTGGCTCGAACTAAACCTGATTGCGCGTCGCTCCAACATGCTGCCGGTCAAGATGGAACCCTGGATCGACCAATGGTACCAGCGCTACGGCGATCATCCGGCGGCCCCGAGTTATGCGATCAGCCTGCTCGAGGAGAGCAAGCGAATTTTTATAAGCCCTACCCGTATCGCTCTGATGCTGCCCTTTTCCGGTCGCCTCGAGAAGGTTTCGGAGGCGATTCAAAACGGTTTTCTATACGCCTATTACCAGGATCCCGACCAGGTCGCCGATCTCGAGATCATCAACGCCAGCACCGATCCTGCCGAGTTCAACCTGCAGTATGAACAGGCAATTCAAAACGGTGCCGATTTCATCGTCGGCCCCATCAGCAAGGATTTGATCGATCTGTTGCAGCAGCGCGAAGAACTCGAAGTGCCGACCTTGACCCTGAATTATGGCAATGACGAAGACGAGGCCGGCCTGAATCTTTACCAGTTCGGATTACGTCCCGAAGACGAGGCCGAACAAATTGCCGACTATGCGCTGGCCCAGGACAAACACCATGCGATCGTACTGGTGCCCGACACCGATTGGGGTTACCGCCTGCAGCGAGCATTTACCAGGCGCTTCGAGTCCCTGGGCGGCCACGTGGTCGGCAGCACCGTATACCCATCGAAAGCCAATGACTATTCGGCCGCGATCAAGAACCTGCTAAACCTGACCACCAGCAACCACCGCAAGAGCATTCTGCAGCAGGTGATCAAGCAACAGGTTGAATTCGACGCGCGCCGGCGCCAGGATGTCGATATGATTTTTATCGCCGCTAACTCGCGCCAGGCTCGCCTGATCAAGCCTCAGCTCAAATTTCATCACGCGCAGGATCTGCCGGTATACGCAACTTCGCATATCTCCTCCAGCAGCGCCAATCCCGACGACGACCGCGACCTGAACGAAATACTGTTCGTCGATATTCCCTGGATGCTCAACAATCGCAATAACCCGGATCATAAGCAAATCAGCCGCCTGTGGCCCGACTCGAGCCAGCGTTTCAGTCGCCTGTTTGCGCTGGGTATAGACGCTTACCGGATGATTCCGTCACTGCGACGCCTGATGATCAATCCCGAAGAATCGCTGACTCACAATACCGGCGTATTGACGGTTGATAAAAACGGTCGGATCAAGCGCTCGCTGCTGATGGCCACCTACGAAAACGGGCGCGCCAAGCTGCTGGAAACGCCCGATCTGCAAAAACTACCCAAAGGGTTACCGCCATAGGGATGTAAACATGAGTAATCGCAAGGGACTGCGCTACGAAGACCGGGCATTGAAGCACCTGCAAAGCCGCGGGCTGCGCCTGCTACAGCATAATTATTCCTGCCGTTGCGGCGAAATCGATCTGATCATGCAGGACGGTGAGAGCATTTGCTTCATCGAGGTCAAGTTTCGCCAGTCGATGACCTACGGCGGCGCCGCGAATTCGATCCCCCTGACCAAACGGCGCAAAATTATCAAGACGGCCCTGTTCTACATCGCCGGACATCGACAGCTCGCCAGGTTCCCACTGCGATTCGACGCCTTCCTGATACAGCGTCAGCCCGACGGCAGTGACCGGATCGACTGGATCCGGAACGCTTTTTACGCCGAGTAATTAGAGCGCTCGAGTGCGGGCGTTATTTTATAACCTTGAGGGTCGGGCCTTTGGGCCTGTCGTCGCCGGGCTTGTCCGAATCGGATTCGGTATCGGTCTCTTCGGCGGGAAACATCATGCCTTCGCCGTTTTCACGCGCGTAAATTGCCATCAGGGATGCAATCGGGCAGTAGATATCTTCCGCAACACCGTGAAAACGTGCCGAGAAGGAAACGTGATCGTTGGTCATCTCGAGGTTCTGTATCGCTTGCGGCGCCAGGTTCAGAACGACCTTGCCGTCGTTAGCGATACCGGGCGGAATCAACGCCTGGTCGCTGCTGGTGTCGACCAGGATATAAGGCGTCGTATCGTTGTCCAGGATCCATTCGTAAAGCGCCCGGACCAGGTAAGGCTTGCTGGACGTCATTTTACGCGCGGCTCTCAGGCGACCATGTCGCGCTCTTGCTCGGACAGGCTGGCCTGAAACGAGGGCCGCGAAAAGACCCGCTTCATGTAGGCGGTAATCTGCTTGGTCGAGCCTGGCAACTCGATTCCGTAGTATGGCAGGCGCCACAGAATCGGGGCAATGCTGCAATCCAGCAGGCTGAACTCGCTCGACAGAAAGTACGGCATCGCGCCGAACACTTCGGACGAGTTGACCAGGCTCTCGGTCAACGCCTTCTTGGCCTGCGCCTTGCGTTTTTCGGTACCCCGCTCGATATCGGGGAGCAGACTGAACCAGTCGCTCTCGATGCGAAACAGCGCTAACCGGGTCTTGGCGCGCGATACCGGGTCGACCGGCATCAACGGCGGGTGCGGAAAGCGCTCGTCGAGATATTCGATCAACACACGGGCGTTATAGAGAACCAGGTCGCGATCGACCATGGTTGGAACGGTTGCATACGGATTCAAGTCGAGCAGATCTTCCGGTAGATTGTTGGTATCTACATCGTGGATTTCAACCGTGATGTCTTTTTCCGCGAGCACAATGCGCGCGCGATGACATTCAGGGTCGGTTGGGGAAGAAAAGCAACTCATCACCGATCGGCGATTCGCCACTACAGACATAATTTCGAGTCCCAGGTCAGTGCACGTCCTTCCAGTATTCTCTCTTAAGCGCGTAAGCCAGAATCAGGAAGACGAACAGAAAAATAATAACGCCGGTGCCCACGTTCTTGCGGGTTTGCTTGTAGGGCTCCGCCAGATAATCCAGGAAGGCCACCAGGTCGTGAATGGTTTGATCATACTCGGATGGCGTCATCGAACCGGCTTTCACCAGCTCGAAACCAACGATAACCTCTTGCTCGTTGCCGTGGGAATCCGTCACCGTCTTGTACTGCGGCGCCTGCAGGCCCTGCAACTCCGCCAGCACGTGCGGCATGCCGACGTTGGCAAAAACGCCGTTATTGACACCCAGACCTTCGCGGCTCTCGTCGACGTAAAATCCTCGCATATAGTTATACAGCCAGTTAACGCCACGCGAGCGCGCCACCAGTGACAGATCAGGCGGTGTAATGCCGAAAGCCTGTTCCGCGTACTCCGGCGTCATCGTGGTTTTCATGAGGGCGCCAACCTTGGTTTTTTCACCGTTCATGTCGGTGGTGAAAATAAGGTTATCCCGCACCACATCATCCGGAATTCCGAGATCCTGGCCAACACGGTTGAAACGCGAATAGGCGGCTGAATGACAGCTCAGGCAGTAGTTGACGAAGGTGCGCGCACCGCGCTGCATAGCGGCCTTGTCATCCCAGTCGATTTCGATCCTGTCGTCGGGATAGGTATGGCCACCGCCCGCGCCCCAGCCGACCGCAGGCAATAGTAAACCCGCAACAATAATTAATATCGCTCTCATTATTGCACCCTCTCTGGAACCGGCCTGGTCTTTTCGTTCTTGCTGATCCACCAAAGGCCGACGAAGAAACCAAAGTAACCGACGCTGAACAGCCTGGCGAACAGGGTACGGGTTTCAGTGGCCGGCAAGGCCCCGAGATAACCCAGCCCGATGAAGCTGACGACGAGCATAACCAGCAACAGTTTGAAGGCGCCCGAACGATAGCGCACCGACTTGACTTTGCCGCGATCGATCCACGGCATGAAAAACAGCACGGCAATCGCCGCAAACATGGCGATGACCCCCATCAGCTTGTCCGGGATGGCCCGCAGAATCGCGTAGAACGGCGTGAAGTACCACACCGGCGCGATATGCTCGGGCGTCTTGAACTGGTCGGCCGGCACGAAATTGGCGTACTCGAGGAAATAACCGCCCATCTCCGGCATGAAAAACACCACCACGCTGAACAGGATCAGGAACACGACGACGCCGACGATATCCTTGACCGTGTAGTACGGGTGGAACGGAATGCCGTCGAGCGGGATGCCGTTTTCATCCTTGTTCTTCTTGATTTCGACACCATCGGGATTATTCGATCCAACTTCATGCAGCGCGATGATATGCATCACCACCAGCATTAGCAGCACCAACGGCACCGCGATCACGTGCAGGGCAAAGAACCGGTTCAGGGTTGCGTCTGAAATCACGAAGTCGCCGCGGATCCACAGGGTCAGTTCGTCCCCCACAAACGGGATCGCGCCGAACAGCGAGATAATAACCTGGGCTCCCCAATAGGACATCTGCCCCCAGGGCAACAGGTAACCCATAAAGGCCTCGGCCATCAGGGCGAGGAAGATAAACATGCCGAAGATCCATATCAGTTCGCGCGGTTTCTGGTAGGAACCGTAGATCAAGGCACGGAACATGTGCAGGTACACGACGATGAAGAAAGCAGACGCACCGGTGGAGTGCAGGTAGCGAATCAACCAGCCCCAGTCGACATCGCGCATGATGTGCTCCACCGAGGCAAACGCCAGGTCACCGTCCGGCTTGTAGTGCATGGTCAGGAAAATGCCGGTCACAATTTGCAATACCAGCACCAGCAGCGCCAGCGAGCCGAAAAAGTACCAGAAATTGAAATTTTTGGGGGCGTAGTACTTGCCCAGATGCTCCTCGTACATCTTGGTCAGCGGGAAACGCGCGTCGATCCAGCCCAGTAAACCGCTACCTGTTTGTTTTTCGCTCATTAGGCTACTCCATCCTCACCAATCAGTATCACGTCGTCACTCACGAAGTAGTGCGGCGGGATGGTCAGGTTCGTCGGAGCCGGTACGCCCTGGTAGACGCGTCCGGCGAAATCGAATTTCGAACCATGGCAGGGGCAAAAGAAACCGCCCTGGAAATCCGCGGTAATCTCGGGCCGATAGGTCGGCGAACAGCCCAGGTGAGTGCAGATGCCCTCCATAATAAGGAACTCCTTTTTGCGCGAGCGGTGCCAGTTCTTGGCATACTCCGGCTGCACGCTTTCATCGGATTCGACGTCACGCAGCTCGTCGACGACTTTTTCCAGCGTGGCCAGCGCCTTCTCGTCACGGCGCACTACCCATACCGGCTTACCGCGCCACTTGACGATGATCAGCTGGCCGGGCTGCAATTTGCCGATATTGGCCTCGACCGGAGCGCCGGCAGTCTTGGCCCGGGCGCTGGGAGACCAGGTTTTCAGGAATGGCACGGCAACCGCGGCCATGCCCACCGCTCCCACGACCATCGTGCCCGCAGTCAGGAATCGCCTGCGATTGTTATCAACTTCTGAAGACATTCGAATAACTACCCAGTTAGTTGGAATTCCAAAAAGAAAAGACCTGTCGCATGGCGCCGAACTTGCGGCCTGCGAGGTCTTTTCCCGGTCAAGAAAAATCGGCCGATAGCATAGCTTACTTTAACTTTTTCGTCGAGAGCATTAAGGCTAAAGCAAGGATTTATCTGGATTTTTTTACAACTTTTAATAGCTCGCATTAAACCGGATTGGGGATATCGATAAATTGCTGACTGATCCCGAATCGTCTGGCAATTTCGGCAGCCAGGGCCTGCACTCCGTAGCGTTCGGTCGCGTGGTGACCGGCGGCGATGTAATGAACCCCCATTTCACGCGCCAGGTGGAAGGTTGGTTCGGAAACTTCGCCGCTGATAAACGCATCGACGCCCTGCCCGGCGGCGGCCTCGATAAAACCCTGCGCGGCCCCGGTGCACCAGGCCAGCCGGGTGATCTCGTGGTCGCCGGCGCTGATCGCCAGCGCCCGGGTATCGAGCCGGGCCTCGATGGCCTCGGTCAGTTCCTGCAGCGTTTGCGGCTGCGCCGGTCGGCCGGTCAATACCAGCTCCTGCTCACCGCAGCTGGATTCGACCTGCCAGTCCATAACGGCGGCCAGCTGCACGTTGTTGCCGACTTCGGGATGCGCGTCCAGCGGCAGGTGGAAAGCCAGCAGATTGATATTGTTGCGGATCAGGCTGGCAATGCGTCGCCCCTTGATGCCGGTAATCGGTTGCGCCTCGCCTTTCCAGAAGTAACCGTGATGCACCAGTATCGTATCCGCGCCCTGTTCGATCGCGGCCTCGATCAGCGCCTGGCTCGCGGTTACCCCGCAAACGATGTGCTCGACCCGGGAGTTCGCTTCGACCTGCAGACCGTTCGGGCAATAGTCGCTGAACTCGCCTGTTTTCAGGTATTCGTCGCAGAATTCGCAGAGCTGTTCTAATCGCATTTCAGTTAATCCGGTGGCCCAGGCGCTATGATACTATCGCGCGATGAAACTAATCAAAGTTGCCGGGTTTATTTTTCAGTTTGGCCTGATCGGCCTGGCGCTTGCCGTGCTGTACCTGTTCGCCGCGACCGACAAGAGTAAAGATGAAATTCTCGCGTTCCTGTCCGGTAACGACTCGTATCTGCAATCGACGTCGACCGGCGGCTCCCGCGGCCCGGTTTTTTCATACGCCGATGCGGTGGCTTCGTCCGCCTCGTCGGTGGTCACGATTTACACCTCGAAAACGGTAAAGGAAAAACCGCACCCGCTGCTCGATGACCCGGTCTTCAGCCAGTTCTTCGGCGATCAGCTCGAACGCCGCCAGCGCAGTCGCAGCGAAACCAACCTCGGCTCCGGGGTCATGATCGGCTCCGACGGGTATATTCTGACCAATCAACACGTCATCGACGGTGCCGACGAAATCCTGATTTCGCTGGCGGACGGGCGCGGCAGCCAGGCGGTTTTGATTGGCGAGGATCGCGAGACCGATATTGCCATACTGCAAATCCCGATGAGCGGACTGACGGGCATCAAGATCGCCGATTCGAAGCCGCTGCGGGTTGGCGACGTGGTGCTGGCCATCGGCAATCCACTCAACGTCGGCCAGACCGTCACCATGGGAATCGTCAGCGCCACCGGGCGCAATCGAATCGGGCTCAATACCTTCGAAAACTTTATCCAGACCGACGCCGCGATCAACCCCGGAAATTCCGGCGGTGCGCTGGTCAATGCGCGCGGCGAACTGATTGGCATCAATACCGCGATCTTCAGCCAGACGGTGGGGGCGCAGGGAATCGGTTTCGCGATACCGATCTCGCTGGCGCTCGATATCATGCAACAGATTATCGAGTTCGGCGAGGTAACGCGGGGCTGGCTCGGCGTCGAGGGCACCGAGCTCAGCGCGCGCGCGGCGCAGGCCACCGGTGATCCCGGCATCAAGGGGGCGCTGATCGTCGGGGTTTTCCTGAACAGCCCGGCAGACATGGCCGGCATTCGAGCCGGCGATATCGTGGTCGGGATCGACGGTAACCCGGTAAGCGGCATCCGCGACCTGCTCGACCAGATCACCCGGCACAAGCCCGGCGA
>JAACFA010000038.1 GCA_009937625.1 Gammaproteobacteria bacterium
CGATCAAATCCGCCGAACGGCTGGTCAAGCAGGACCCGCTGGGGGAATCCGGCTGGCGCCTGCTGATGCGCAGTTACTTCGAAAACGGCGATCGCGCCCACGCCCTGCAGGCTTTCAAACGCTGTCAGCAGGCCATGCGCGACGAACTCGAAGTCGAGCCCGAGACCGCAACCATCGAATTACGCGATCAAATCGCAGGTGGAGAAACAAAGCCTACCTCTACCGCGACAACAGTGGAATCGACGATAACCCCCTCGTCGCGGTCCGACCATAGCATTGCTGTGCTGCCGTTCGACAATCTTTCGGGCGATCCCGAGCAGGAGTACTTCAGCGACGGCATCACCGACAGCATCATACTCAACCTGTCCCTGTTTCCGGGCCTCAACGTCAAGTCGCGTAATTCGAGTTTCGCCTTCAAGCAGCAAATCAAGAGCCTGGGTGAAATTTCGAAGGAACTCGGCGTCGACTATATCGTCGAGGGCAACATCCGCAGATCGGAGCAGCACGTCCGCATCACGGTTCAATTAATCGAAGCCAATGGTGGCAACCAGATCTGGGGCAAACGTTATGACGCGGGTCTGACCGATCTGTTTGAGCTGGAAGAAGAGCTGAGCCGCGCAATTGCCGCGACGGTTACCGGCCAGATCGAATCAGAGTTGCAGCGCGTCGCGATCGCCAAGGGCGCGGCGGGGCAGGAATCTTACGACCTGCTGCTAAGCGGCATCTATCACAACTACCGCTTCAACCGTCAGGACACGATGATCGCGATCGAAAAACTGAACCAGTGCCTGGCACTGGACCCGGATAACGTACGCGCGCACAAGCAGCTTTACACCTGCCACCTGATGAATTATCTCGAGCGCTGGACCGATGATTACCAGGCGTCTTTCGAGCTCGCGGCCGAACATATAAAAAAGGCTATGGCGCTGGCACCCGAATCCCCAATGGTTCTCGTATTTTACGCCCAGTACCTCGTGTTCCGCGGCGAATTCGACCAGGCCGCGCCGTACCTCGATAAGGCGCTCGCCATCAATCCGAATGACCCCCACCTATTGGCTACCCAGGCATTGAGCCTCGAGATTCAGGGTGAAGCCGAGACCGCGCTGCTGGCAGCCGAGCGCGCGTGCCAGCTCGACCCTTACCATCCATGGGCCGAATGGGAAGTAGCGGTATCGCAGTATATATCGGGTCAGTACGAAATGACTCTGGAGACCATCTCAAAATCACGCACCTCGCCTGGTTTCATTCAGATATTCGGAATCGCATCGAGCGTTAAACTCAGCAAAACCGATCTCGCACGGCAGGCATTACGGGCTTTTTTGCAGAAGTGCAGAGAAGACATGCTGTCGATGCCGACGACACAAGAGGAATGGCTGCAATATACCCGCGAAAACTACCCGTTCAAAGATCCACGAATAAACCAGGAACTGATCGATTGCCTGCTAAAGGCCGGGCTAGAGGACGAGTTCACCCCTCGTGCAGCCACACCCGAATCCCCCGGGTACAGCATAGCGGTGCTGCCATTCGATAACCTTTCCGGTGATCCCGAACAGGAATATTTCAGCGACGGGATCACCGACAGCATCATCCTCAATCTGTCGCTTTTCCCGGGTCTAAAGGTCAAATCGCGCAACTCCAGTTTCGCCTTCAAGCAACAAATCAAGAGCCCCGGCGAAATATCACAGGAACTCGACGTCGACTACATTGTCGAGGGCAGTATTCGCAGGTCAGCCGATCGCATACGTATCACGGTGCAACTGATCCAGGCAGCGAGCAGCAACCAGATCTGGGGTAAGCGTTACGATGCGGAAATCGATAATTTGTTCGATCTCGAAGAAGAATTGAGCCGTACCATTGCCGCGACGGTTACCGGTCAGATCGAATCAGAGTTGCAGCGAATTGCAATCGCCAAGGGCGCCGCCGGTCAGCAAGCCTACGACTTGCTGTTGAGCGGCACTTACCATTTCCATCGTTTCACCCGCCAGGACACGGCGATCGCGATCGACAAGTTGACTCAATGCCTGGCGCAGGATCCGGATAACCTGCGGGCACATGTGGTCCTCTGCGGCTGTCACGACATGGATTACCTCAGTCGCTGGACCGAGGATCACGAGGCTTCGTTCGAGATGGCTGAAAGACATATTCGGCGAGCGATGGAACTGGATCCCGGCTTCGGCCCGGCACAGGTTTATTACGGAGAATTTTTGACCTTCAAAGGTGAGCTTGATAAGGCTGCGATTCATCTCGACAAGGCGCTTGAAATCAATCCGAACGACACTGATGCACTCACCACCAAGGCCATGAACTTGCAGGCGCAGTGCAAGTTCGATAACGCGCTGAAGCTGGCCGAAGAGGTGCTTGCACTCGACCCCTACCACCCGTGGGCCGAGTGGGAACTGGCGGGATCGCAGTACTTTTGCGGTCGCTACGAGAAAGCGCTCGATACCATCAGCAATTTCCGCACTTCGCCGGGTTTTGTACTAATCTACGCCGTGGCCGCCAATCTCAAACTCGGCCGCATCGAAGCGGCACAGCAGGCTTTACAGGCTTTCCTGCAGGATTGCCGTGAAAACATGCTGTCGATGCCGCAATCGATCGACGAGTGGTATGAATACACGCGCGATAATTACCGCTTCAGGGATTCGCAGTTTAGCCGGGACCTGGTCGATAGCCTGGTCGAGGCGGGACTCGGCGAAGCGGATGCGTTATCGCGCCAGAGCACCGCATCCGGGGTTCACAGTATCGCCGTGCTGCCGTTCGACAACCTTTCCGGCGATCCGTCGCAGGAATACTTCAGCGACGGCATCACCGAAAGCATCATTTTAAACCTGTCGCTGTTCCCCGGGCTCAATGTCAAATCGCGCAATTCGAGCTTCGCCTTCAAGCAGCAAATCAAGAGCCTCGGCGAAATTTCGCAGGAACTCGAGGTGGATTACATCGTCGAGGGCAGTATTCGCAAGACGGAGGAACGCATCCGGGTGACGGTGCAACTGGTCGAAGCGACCAGCGGCAACCAGGTCTGGGGCAAGCGTTACGATGCCGAAATCGACAACCTGTTCGAGCTAGAGGAAGAGCTCAGTCGAACCATCGCCGCCACGGTTACCGGGCAAATCGAATCGGACCTGCAACGAATCGCGCTGGCCAAGGGTGCCGCAGATCAGCAGGCTTACGATATTTTTCTGGCGGGGCTTTACCACGCCAGGAAGTTTACCGCACCAGGCATGAAGGCCGCGATCGAGAAGTTCGATCAGTGCCTGGAACTGGATCCGGATAACGTCTACGCACATGCTCACCTTTACTGGTGCCACTGTATGGACTGGCTGGAGCGCTGGGTCGAGGATTTCGAGTCTTCGTTTAAACTCGCCGAAAAACATGCCAGGCGGGCAATCGCTCTCGGGCCCGAAATCGGTATCGCCCAGGTGGCTTATGGCGAGTACCTGATTTTCTGCAAGGAGTTCGATAAAGCCCTGGTCCATGTTGAACAGGCACTGGCCATCAATCCAAACGATAGCGATGCCCTGGCGACCAAGGCGTACATCAAGATTGCCCAGGGCAAATATGACGAAGCCCTGCAAATCGCGGCCCTGGGTTACCGGCTGGATCCTTATCACCCCTGGTGTGACTGGGAGCTGGCGGAAGCTCAGTTCTATTGCGGCCTTTACGAAGAAAGCCTGCAGACGATCGCGAATTCGAAAAACGCGCCGGGATTCATTCGCATTTACAATATCGCCAGCAACATCGAGCTGGGCAGGATGGATACGGCGCGCGCGGCGCTACAAGAGTATCTGGCGGCCGCGGCTGAGGAAATGAAAGCCTTTCCCCGCACCCGCGAGGATTGGCTCGAACATATCACTCACAATGCGCCCTATGAAAATCTGACCGATGAAGATCTGCAGATCAACGAGCGCCTTATCGAATACCTGGTGCAAGCTGGACTCGAGCAAGAACTGGCCGGTTTGACCGACAATAGAGACATATCCTCGTCCATCGTCGTCCTGCCGTTTGACAACCTGTCCAAGGACCCGGATCAGGAGTATTTCAGCGACGGTATCACTGACAGCATAATCCTCAATCTCTCGCTGTTTCCGGGCCTGAACGTCAAATCTCGTAACGCCAGTTTCGCATTCAAGCAACAGATCAAGGATCTCGGCGAAATTTCACGCGAGCTGGAAGTCGACTACCTGGTCGAGGGCAGTATCCGTAAATCGGACCAGCGAATACGTATCAACACGCAGTTAATCGAGGCGCATAGCGGTAACCAGGTCTGGGGCAAACGCTACGACTCGGACATCGACGACCTGTTCGAGCTCGAAGAAGAACTGAGTCGAACCATCGCCACTACGGTCACCGGCCAGATCGAATCCGACCTGCAGCGCATCGCGATAGCCAAGGGCGCGGCTCACCAGCAGTCTTACGATTTACTGCTGCAGGGAATTTATCATTCTAAAAAAAGTACCGCCGCGGAAACGGCGATCGCGGTCGAAAAGCTGAACCAGTGTCTCGAACTGGATCCCGGTAACGCGCTTGCCCATGCAACCCTCTATGGATGCCATGAAATGAACTGGATCGATCGCCTGGTGCCGGATTTCGAGGCTTCCCGAAAACTGTGTAAAGTGCACGCCAGCAAGGCCCTTGAGCTGAATCCCGAGCTGGGCCAGGCTCAAGTCGCTTTTGCCGAATACCTGAGTTTCAACCGTGACTACGACGAGGCTGAAACCCATCTGAAGCGAGCGCTCGAGATTAATCCGAACGACTCCCAGGCCATTGCCGCGCTGGCGCTCAACCTCAGCTGCCAGGGAAAATTCGAAGCCGCCCTGGAGAAGGCAAGGCTGGCGCTCCAACTCGACCCCTATCACACCTGGGCTCGATGGATTCTGTCCGAATCGCAATTCTTTTGTGGACTGTACGACGACGTGCTGGACACCATCGCCGACACTGGAAATCCACCCGGCTTTATTCAAATCTACAAGACCGCGGCCAATGTCAAACTCGGCCGCATGGAGGTGGCGAATGACACGCTAAAAAGTTTCCTGCAGCATTGCAGTGAAAGCATGTTATCCATGCCTCGAACCATCGACGAGTGGCTGGCTTACTCGCGCGACAACGCGCCTTTTGCCGATCCCGCGTTCAACCAGGAAATCATCGATTGTCTAGTTCAGGCGGGACTCGAAGAGGAAATAGCGGGCGCGCAAGAGAGAGACGATCCCGAGGCTTTGCCATCAATCCTGGTGCTGCCATTTGGCAACCTTTCCGGTGATCCGGAACAGGAGTATTTCAGCGATGGCATCAGCGAAAGCCTGATCGTCAACCTGAGTTCGTTTAGCGGGCTTACGGTTAAATCACGGCACACCAGTTTTGCCTATAAGAATAGCGAAAAGAGCATCGAGGAGATTGCCGCAGCGCTGGAAGTGCAGTACATGGTCGAAGGCAGTATTCGTAAATTCGGTAACAAGGTCAGAATCACGGTCCAGCTCAGTGAAACCGAAAGCGGCAATCAAATCTGGGGCAAGCGCTTCGAGTCCGATCTCGACAGCCTGTTTTCAATCGAGGAAGAACTGGTACAAACCATTGCCGGTACAATCAGCGGACGCATCGGCCGGGAAATCAAATCGGCATCTGCTCTGAAACCGGCCAAGAGTCTCAAGAGTTATGACTACCTGATGCGCGCCTGGCACCACATGGAAAAGTTCAATCCGCAGGATACCGAGACCGCTATCGAACACCTGAAAAAGTGTATAGAAATCGACCCGGAAAATGCAGAAGGTCATACCCTGCTCGCCACATTGCATATAAACAGCCTCTACGAAAACTGGACCAGCGACCGCGAACTGACGCTGTCCATCGTCCGTAAACACATGTTGAAAGCGCTCGACCTGGAACCGAATAATGCGCTTACCCATGCCTTTACTGTCGAGTATTACCTTCAACTCGGTGATCTCGAGCGAGCCATGTTTCATGCGGAACGGTCGATCGAACTGAACCCGACCCTGCCCGAACCCTACGCGATCAAGGCGTACATCCTGGGCATTAGCAAAAAGCCCGCCGATGCGATCGAACTTGCTGACATCGCAATGAAAATCGATCCCTATCACTACTACATGGGCTGGAGCTCGGGCGAAGCCTATATGCATGCGGGCGAATTTTCCCGGGCCATAGAAGCCGCCCGCACCGTGCCGCACATGCCAGCCAGTTTACAGGCACAGGTAGCAGGCTGCCTGGCCGCCCTGGGTCAACTCGATGAAGCCAGAGTCGAAATGCAGCGGTACCGTCAACGCGCCATCGAGGAAATGCCTGACTACCCGCGCAGCCTGGAGGCCTGGAAAAAATTATGGCGACAAAACACACCGGTTCCAAAGGATGAAGATTTCGACGCCTTTTTCGATCTGTTGCTGCAGGCCGGATTATGCGATCAGGTTGAAATGGCCTCGGATGAGATGCCGTCGATCGCGGTGCTGCCGTTCGAAAACATGAGCGGCGATCCCGAGCAGGAGTATTTCAGCGACGGCATTACGGCCAGCGTCATTTTATCGCTCGGTCTTTTCCGGGACCTGATGGTTAAATCGCAAAACTCGAGCTTTGCCTACAAAAACAGCGGCAAGTCTTCCGAGGAAATTGCCGCCGAGTTGAAAGCATCCTACCTCGTCGAGGGCAGCATTCGTAAGTCGGCCGACAAGGTGCGCATCTCGGTGCAGTTAATCGAATCGGCGAACGGTAACCAGGTCTGGGGTAAACAGTACGACGCCGAGCTGGAAGACATTCTCGAGCTGGAACAGGAGTTGAGCCAGACCATTGCCGCAACCATCAGCGGCCGCATCGGTCATACCCTGCAGCAGTCGGCGGCGCACAAATCCGCCAAGAACCTGCAGAGTTTCGATTACCTGCTGCGCGGTCTTTACTACTTCGGCAAGTTCACCGCCGGGGACTTCGCCAATGCCCGGCGCGAGATCGGCAAATGTCTCGAAATCGACCCGGACAACGCCACCGCGCACACCAACCTCGGCATGATCCACTGGGTCGAGGTACTCGAAGGCTGGTCCGAAGACCAGCATAATTCCGAAAAACTGACCCGGCATCACCTCGAAGCCGCGCTGGAGATCGACCCGGACAATTCACTTGCACATGCCTACCTGGGCGAGTACCTGTTTTTCAAACGGGAATACGACAAGAGCGAATTTCACATCGACAAGGCCATCGAACTGAACCCGACAGCCTCCGAAGGTTACGTCGCCAAGGCCGACCTGCTCAACACAACTCGCCGCAGCGAGGAAGCCATCCCCTATGCCGACAAGGGCCTGCAGCTCGACCCGCACAGCGTCGGCGCCGGCTGGTCGGCAGGCGGCGTGTATCAGCGCACGGGGCAGTTCGAAAAGGCGATCAAGACCTATCGTTCGATCCCGCACCCCCCTACCAGCATCCATGCCCTCATTGCCGCCTGCTTTGTCGGCCTTGGATTCAGGGAGGAGGCGGCCAGGGAAATGCAGCGCTACCACGAAATCGCCAGACAGGAAATGCCGGATTACCCGCGCAACGAAGAAGAATGGCGCCGCCTGTGGTGTATTTCTCTTGCCTCCCCGTACGAGGAAGATTTCGAGAAAGCCTTCGGCGAGCTGGTCGAGGCCGGTTTACTCGAGGACCTGGCCGGCGGCACCGACGAGTCGCCGTCGATCGCGGTGCTGCCGTTCGAAAACATGAGCGGCGATCCCGAGCAGGAACATTTCGCCGATGGCATCACCACCGACATCATCGCGACCCTGTCCAAGTTTCCGCACCTGCGCACGATCTCGCGCTACTCGACGCTGCAATACAAAACCGACAAGCCTTCGATAGGCACCATCGCAGAAGAACAGAACGCACGCTACCTGCTGCAGGGCAGCGTACGCAAGAGCGGCGAGCGCATCCGGGTCAGCGCCGAGTTGATCGATTCGCATGATGCGAGCATTTGCTGGAGCGAACGTTACGACCGCGATCTCGACGATCTCTTCGCGGTCCAGGACGAATTGACCCGGCAAATCGCGCTGGCGATGAAAATCCGGCTCGATGACGGTGAAATGGCGGCACACCGTTCCAAGGGCGCGACCAGTATCAGGGCCTGGGAGTTGACCATGGCCGCGGTCGATTTACAGGAAACCTATATCCGGCAGAATATTCTCGAGTCGCGCGCGATGGCCGAGAAAGCCATCGGACTCGATCCGGATTACGCTTATGCCTGGATCACGTATGGCTGGACTTTCTGGCAGGAGGCTTACAGCGGATGGTCCGATTCGATCGATGACTTGATCGACGAGGCAATCAAGGCAAATCGACACGCGATGAGTCTCGATCCGGACTATGGCGAGGCATGGATCCAGGCCGGCATGAATCACCAGATGAGACATGAATTCGATGAATCGATTGCGGCCTGTCTCAAGGGGGTTGAACTCGAGCCCGGTAGCGCTGAAGCGCATGCGCTGACCGCTTTCGCCTATCTCGTCACCGGTGCCTGCGACGAGGCGCGGAAGTACGAACAAAACATGCGTAAGCTGTGCCCCATCCTGCCCAACTGGTATCACCTGGTGAGCGGCGGCATCGAAAAGAAAAGCGGAAACCTGGACCAGGCCATCGTTCACTTTCAACAGGGCCTCGAGGTCGAACCCGATTCGCCGTTGTGCCGCTTTTACCTGATCGATGCCCTGATGGAAAAAGGCGACGAAACGCGCGCGCAACAACTCGCCAGTGAAATCAGGGCGCTCGACAGCTCGGTAACAGGAAAAGGCCTCGTGCACGCCAACTCCTCCGACCCGGACGAGCGTCAACGCTTCCACGATAACCTGGCGAGATTTGACCTGGCTTAGGCACCATGCATCCGACCGAGCGGTTCCAGCCTGATACCAGGGCGCAGCTTTTTGTATTCCATGTCGGTCAGGCGGCAGTGATTCGCACCCGGTGACAGCACCACCAGCGTTTCCGCCGCGATCGGATCGAAATCGGCGCGGAAGTGAACCGTGCTCTTGACCGCGACGATTTTCTGTTCGGTGGGCTCGATACCCAGATGGCGAATCATCGCCAGGTCCAGGCATTGCGCGCGCGAGCTGCCAACGATGACGCGCACGTCGGCCTTGTCGTCGATTACCCGCAGCAACGCCATGTTGCCAAGCTGCGCGTGCGCGTTGCGGTTCATCTCGCCGGTGAATACGAACTGGCCGTCGCCAAGCGCCTCCACTTCGAAGCGGGAACGATAGGGATCGACTCCCGGAAATCCCATTTTGCCGCCGAGCTCTGCCTCGAACTTCGCACCCACGCCGGCGTCGTGCGCCATGTCGGCAACCTCGGGATCGTACAATATAGCTATCACCGCCTGCCTGGCGCCGTTGCGGACCAACGCCTCGAGCAGGCCGGTGGTATCGGAAGTGCCGCCGGCACCCGGATTGTCCTGCGCGTCGGCGAGCACCACCGGCCTGTCCGAATCATTGCTCATCGCGCGCAGCACCGCTTCGTCCGCCGAGAAGGTTTCGAAGCTAAAGTCCGCCTCATCGTCGAGCACCTGCTGGTAAAGCGCGTCGGCGGCCGCTTCGACCGTATCGGGGTCCACGCCATAGGCAACCACCGTGGCGCCGCATTCGGCGATGTCCGCCGGCGGAAACCCGGTCGCAAAATCGATGTTACTCATTCCGGGGCGCAGGCTGATGCCGTCGAGCGGCGCATAGATCGACTTGCAGGGTTCGAAATCGGTGCATTGCGAGGTCAGCGAAAACAGGAAAGGAATCTTGCGCATCGCCTTGTGCAGCGTATAGCCGGCAAGCAACGGCTCGAGTAGTTCGCAGGCGCGCGCACCGCTCTGCGCCATGTCCAGGTGCGGGTAGGTTCGATAAATGGTCATCGCGTCGCTGTACTCGACCATGGCCGCTGTGACGTTGGCGTGCAGGTCGAGACTGATCACGACCGGAATCGCGGGGCCGACGATTTCGCGTACGCGTCGCAGCAACTCGCCTTCGCCATCCTCGTAATGCTCGGTAACCATCGCGCCGTGCAGATCGAGGTATACCGCGTCCAGCGACTGAGCATTGCGCAACCCGGCACAGATCAGGTCGGACACCCGCTCGAACGCGTCGCGCGTGACGTAACTGCTCGGTTCGGCGGCGCACCAGCAAAGCGGCAGCAGTTGGTGCCCCTGCTGCCGCGCGCTTTCGATAAAGCCGGCGAGCGGGATGTTGAGCCCCTGCATGACGTCGATCAATTCCTGCCCGATGCTCAAACCGGGCCAGCTATCCGCGCGCTCGAAATTCTCGAACGGCGCCAGGTGGGGCGCAAAAGTATTGGTTTCGTGCTGAAAGCCGCCGACCGCAATCGTATTGGTAACCATCATGAAAATTAGAGTAACCGTTGACCGCTACAGGGTAATCATTTGCGAACAATATAAAAACCCTGTCGGGAGCCGAGCGCGCCTTCGGTCATCACATCATCACGCGTGACAATCGCGTTGCGACAGTAACAGGATCTATGATTCAAACCTCGTCCACAGGGGTTATCACCTCCTTTGGTTGGCGATCTCCGACCAGGTACAGCGAGGCGATCAGCAGCAAGGCGCTGATCCACATCAGCGGACTGAGACGTTCGGCGAAAATCACCATGCCCCAGATCACGCCGCTGACGACCATGAAATAGTTGGCATGCGAACAATATATCGGCCCCTTGAGCCGAATCAATTCGAAGTAGATATAAATATCGATCAGTGAAATCAGCGCCATGAACACGATCACGCTATGACCTTCGTTCCAGGACTGCACGTCCTGCCACTGCCAGTGAAACATGGAGACGCCGATCAGCAGCAGGCTCGCGACTATCGCCTCGCCGCAGGCGACCTGGTAGGAGTCGGAACCGTCCGGCCAGCAGCGCGCGGCGAAGTTATGGTGGATCGCGTAACTCGCCGGCACCACCAGCGCCAGCAGCAACCAGCGCCAGGCGACCGACTCGCTGCCATGGGCTTCGGGCAGCAGGATCGCGAACACTGCGAAAGCGCCGAGTAAAATGCCGCTCAGCCGTGACAGGTTGACGAGATCGGATTTCATCACCCAGGCAAACAGCAGCGTCGCCAGCGGCGCAATGCTGACGATAAGCGTCAACAGCCCGGCCGGCATGTGCGTGATTACCCACAGTTCGATGATCATCGGCAACAGGTAGCCCGACAGCGCACAAACGAGGTAGAAAACAAAATGACGTGGCGTTAAAACAGGCATGCGACGACGCAGCAGCGCGATCACGCTCATGCCAAGCCCTACTCCAACGGTCGTCAGGGTCAGAATCCCGACATAGGATATACCCGACAACGCCGCGATCTTGATCAGCGAAAAATATAGCCCCCAGCTCGAACCCAGGAACAACAGGTAAAGCAGCGGGCGCAAACCCGCGGATGAGATCATCGTTAGCATCGACAAGTTGATGTTTGCCCAAGCCTACATCAAGCCCGGTTTTGCGGGTATCAAAAACAGCTGCTTCAGGTGCTCCCGGGCGCAGTTTTATTAATTGTCCCGCATCGCACGAGCAATTAAGCTTGACGGTATGAATCAGCAGTCCGAGCTTCCAGCCAGCCACGCGATCGACAGCCGTCACGGCTACGCCATGCTGCTGATGGTCGTGGGTTCGATCGCGATCAGCTTTGGCGGCCTGGTGCAGCGCAACATCGAGGTGGCCACTCCCTGGCAAATAAACGTCTACCGCTCGCTCGGCATGCTGCTCGCGATCGCGTTTATTATCGTGATCCAGAATCGGGGCAAGGTCATGACGACACTGTTTTCGGTGGGCCGATTCGGCATTCTCGCCGGCGCCCTGCTGTCGGTCGCCGGCATCTGTTTCATCCAGGCGCTGACCCATACCACGGTTGCCAACGCGCTGTTCGTGCTCGGCGCCATCCCCTTCTTCACAGCCCTGCTGGCGCTGCTGTTCCTCGGCGAGCGCCTGCGCCAGTCGACAATGGTGACGATGCTGTTCGCCGTTTGCGGCCTGGCCCTGATGGTATTCAACGGCATCAGCATCGGCTCCGGGTTCGGCAACGCGATGGCGCTGCTGACCGCGGCCGGCTTCGCCGGTTACGCCGTGATCGTGCGCTACAGGCGACGCATCGAAATGCTGCCGGTATTGCTGATCTCGTCGATCATCATCATCGTCGTCTCGCTGCTGGTAACCGGCGATAACCTCGCTCTACCGCTAAACGATATCCTGCTGTCGCTGTTCTGGGGCGGCTGCCTGTCGGGCTTCGTCAACTGGACGTTCATCATCGCGTCGCGCCACCTGGCCGCGGCCGAGGTTACGTTGATCATGCTGCTCGAGTTCGCGCTGGGCCCGGTCTGGGTCTGGCTATTCGTCGATGAAGTGCCGTCGCGCTGGACGCTGATCGGCGGCGCGGTCATTATCGCCGCGGTCGCGGTACGCGCCATCCTGGAACTGATCAACCAGTCGCGCCCGGAACAGACCCCGAGCCAGCCGGTTTAGTATCCGAGCTCGGGCCGCACTACGTTCATTAACGGCTCGCCCGCCAGGTAACGCTGCAGGTTGTCGAAGAAAAGTTCCAGCGTGATCGGCACGTAACTGTCGCCATCGTCGGCCGAGACGTGCGGCGTGACGACGAAATTAGGCGCCGCCCACAGCGGCGAGTCAGACGGCAACGGCTCCTCGTCGAACACGTCGATAACCGCGCCCGACAAGTGACCGCTAGCCAGCAGGTTGGCGAGCGCCTGGTAGTCGAAAGTCGAACCACGGCCGACGTTAATGATGCCGGCGCCCGGTTTCAGCGACTGCAGGCGCTGAGCATCGAACAGCCCTACTGTTTCGGGGGTCGACGGCAGCGACACGAAGATGTAATCCATGCGCGGCAGCACCGCGTCGAGCTGGTCCATCGCCACCATTTCATGCACCTGCGGATGCGGCCTGCCGTGCCGGCTGACGCCGATGATGTGCACCGGCATCTTGTGGAGTTGCCGCGCCGCGCCGCCGCCGATGCTGCCGACGCCGATGAGGCCCACCGTCTTGCCCTCGATCGGGGTCGAAAACAGCGAGTTCCAGCTCGCGCTGCGCTGGTTGGTCAGTATGACCGGCATCTTGTTATGCAGCATCAGCACCGCCATCAGCGCGTATTCTCCGGCCTTGTCGGCATGCGCGCCCTTGTTGTTGGTGATAGTTACACCCGCGGGCACCCAGTCCATCGGGCACAGGTGTTCGACTCCGGCGCCGATGCAGTGGATCCATTTCAGTTTGGGCGCGACCTGCGCCAGGTTTTCGGTCGGCAGGTTCCAGGTCAGCAGTATCTCGGTGTCGCGCATCGATTCGGCCCAGTGATCCGTGTCCCAGTCGACGAACACGTCGAGCTGGGCCGTCAGATCGGGAAAACGCTGCGCGGCCTGTTGGTACTTTTCCATCGAAATCGTGAAAACCGGCTCGCTTTCCGGCGTCGATGGAAAGGTATCCGGTCCCGCGTGATTGTTCTTGATGTGCAGTTTGTGCGTCATGACTGGTACTTCGCCTCCAGCGACTTTAACGCCGCAATCACCGCTTCGTCACGCGCCGCGCCGCTCATCGACTCGGCCTCGAACTGGATCTGCATCACCCGCTCGCCGATTTCGGTCAACAGGGCGTTATCGCCCCCGGCCTGACGCGGAACCCGCAGCACCGTGTCGCCGCCGTAGGTCGGGATCGGATTCGGCCAACTGCCGGTCACGTGCGAGGGCTCGATCCCCTGCTCGAGATCGCGGCACAGTTTACGCAATCTCTTGCGGTATTGAATGATGGCCTTGTCGCTCGGCACCAGGTGCTCCATTTTCTGGTCGGCGATGCGACCCATGCCCTCGACCGCCTCGGCGTCGCCGGGGAAGCGTTGACGTTCCTCGTAACTCCGATCCAGGCGTTCGCCCTGTTCGATCAGTTCGGGACCCTCGGGCGTATTGTATTCCTCCGGATCGGCGCGATCGCCGAAGATAGCCCAGGCAAAAGCGGTCGTATTCTCGTCATCGAGCGGTACCACCCAGCGCGAGAACGCGGTGCGCCCATAGTAAATCGGCCGGGTGCCGTCGGCCGAAAACGCCGCACCGGCCTGGGTGTAATTCGGCAGCACCAGTTCGTTGACGCGCACCCACACGTGGTCTCCGACGCGGCGCACGTTGCTGCCGAGGAAACTCATTTCGCGCTCGTAGAACAACAGTTCTCCAATCTCGGCCATGCCTTCCGAAAATTGTGCGCGGCTCATGCGCGAATGCAGGAAACTGGTATGAATCGGGTCGAGGATGGCGTCGAGCACTTGCAGCCAGTTGCAGCGGTAGTCGGCGCGATAGGGCACCAGTGTCTGGCCCTCGATTTCGAGCGTATCGTAGACCGGGAATTCCGGCATTTCCTCGATCGGCCCGAGATAGGCGAATACCAACCCGCGAAACTCCCGCACCGGGTAGGCGCCAAGGCTGGTCTGGCGCATTACCAGTTCGGCGTTCGCCTGCGGCTGGCCGGGGATCTCGAGAATGCTGCCATCGACATCGAACAGCCAGCCGTGATAACAGCAACGTATGCCGTCATCCTCGCAGACTCCAAACTCCATCGATGCGCGGCGGTGCGGGCATTGCTTGTGGACCAGGCCATAGCGCCCCGACCCGTCACGGAACAGCACGAGTTCTTCGCCGAGTACCCGAATCAATCGCGGCACATCCTCGACTTCGCGCGCAAGCGCTACCGGCTGCCAGTAGCGGCGCAGGTACTCGCCACAGGGGCTGCCCCGACCGGCGCGCACGAGGATTTCATCGCTGTCGCCCCGATGCGGTTGCCGGTAACCCTGGTAAGCGTTGGAGATGCTGGATGCAGGCTTGGACATGGCGTTTGAATGATTGGGTAAAACTCCGAGTTTGTCAGAAAATTTACCTTGAACCCTAGCGATTATTATTTAATATTGATGTGAGAAAAACTTACATCAACTAATGCACCGACGCAACCTGCAGTTCAACGCGCTACGCGCCTTCGAGGCGGCCGCCCGGCACTCGAGCGTTTCGGGTGCTGCCAGGGAACTATCCGTCACCCACAGCGCCGTCAGCCATCAATTGCGGCTGCTGGAGCAGGATCTCGGTGTACGCCTGTTTCGGCGCACCAATCGCGGGCTGCAAATCACGCCCGAGGGCGAGCGCCTGGCGCCGGTGCTGGTCGCGAGCTTCGATCGTATCGCCGCAGCGATAGACGCGTTGCAGTTCCGCTGAATCGGGTGCAGTATAACGGCTTCAAAAAATGGAAAACTGCGGTTGGGAATTGAAGTGCCGAATGCAGCCGAGAAATTGCGGAAATAGAGCGATGAGAATACTGGAAACGAAAATAAAACTCCTTGCGGTGATGATAAGCTTGCTCGGTATCTCGCTAGCCAGTGCCGCCGACAGGCCGGCCTACGTCGATGGCAGTATACCGTTCGTTGAAATTAAAGACGTCGATCGACAGGCTGAAACCTGGGCTATTTGCGCGGCGTCTTACGACATCATGTCCACGATAATGGAGCCCAAGGCGCCGGACCGGGCGAAGCAAATCGCCGATCTCGGCAACGGTGCGAGAGTGGCCCTCGGTATGTCGCTTGTGATCAATGACCTGCAGCCCGATATATCCCAGGAACAGTTTAATACACTTTGGGAAGAACCCAGCCTCGCCATGACAGAATTGCCCCAGAACCAGCTCTATTCAATCCTGGCCGATGCAGAGAAGTTGGGGACCGAAGGAGCCGAGGCATTCGGCAAGAAGATAAACGCCACGGTCGTAATCTGTATCAATAATCTACGAGGTCAACAGATGTACATCGACACCTGGAGCCAACTGGCCGAGAGCGGTCTCCTGCAAATGCCGCAAAATTAGGGCACATCAAATCATGTCGGCCAGCGCCGTGTTGGCCGGTGCCAGAGTCGATCCCCTACCGAGGTGGCTACATCAATCTATTCACGACCTGGCCCTCGCACCGTTGGCCGCGGGCGCTATTCCGGGTCGAGACTCGTTTCGGCCTGAATGCGCAGGTAGATCTCTTCCCGATGCACCGCGATTTCTTCCGGTGCATCGATGCCGATCTTTACCTGGTTATGCCTGACGCCTAACACGACGATTTTTATGTCATTACCCACCATGATCGTTTCCCCGGCGTGTCTCGTGAGAACCAACATCGCAATGTTCCTTCAAAGTTAATGTGAGCGTGATTCTATAGCCAGCAAGATTTACCGGATACGCGATTGAGTCGATTGGCGCGCGAGGATCATTTAAAGGCGTACGGAGCGGGTTTGCGGCCTATTCGGAGCCGGTATCGAAGCCACCGATCGTTTGCTTGATCTCATCCGTTAGCCGGGTCCGGCTCTCGTCGGAGGCGAACAACCACACCAGAATCCAGCCAAGCAGAAACAGAATCGCGAGAAATTTCATCAGCGCCGCCACTTTCTCCCTTGCCATGATCGCCGAGACGCGATCACGATTAGCCTTGTAGGTGCGGTAAAAGAAACCGATGACCCGAAACAAAGGGCCGTAAAGGAATTCAATCCATTCTGAAAAAGATCTGGGCACGGTATTGTTATCTGAACTCGCGGGCGACACCTGGGTCAATCGACGCAGCATTCTACCTGCAGCAAGTTACCATTGGTAGAAAAGTAGCCGAGGACCCACCCCATCCGCGGTATCGCCGGGCGAAATAACGCGTCCGTTACAGAAATCAGCCGTTTGCCCTTCGAGCAGGCGCCGGATCGGGTCAATTGATATGACGACAGACAGGTCTTACACTGCGACCTTGAAA
Organism: Gammaproteobacteria bacterium; assembly: GCA_009937625.1. GTDB lineage: Bacteria > Pseudomonadota > Gammaproteobacteria. The sequence continues at coordinate 16,754 of JAACFA010000038.1, forward strand.
ACGCCACGGTTCACGATCGGGCGACGAACTCCACGGCAATCACTTTCAGGGTATCTACTAATGAGTTACAAACCGGTTGTACTGGTAACACGCAAGCTGCCTGACGCGGTCGAGACGAAACTGGCCGAACAGTTCACCCCGCTGCTGAATCCCGACGACAGGCTCTACGACACCGACGAGTTACTCGAGCTGGCGGCAGATGCCGATGCGATACTGCCCTGCCATACCGAAAAATTCGACGCCGATACAATCGCGAGATTGCCGGCCCGGGTAAAGGCGATCGCCAATTTTTCGGTCGGCGTCGATCACGTCGACCTCGAAGCGGCGCGCCGCAAGCAGGTCATCGTAACGAATACGCCCGACGTACTTTCCGACGCCACCGCCGAGATCGCGATGTTGCTGATGCTGGGCGCGGCGCGGCGCGCCAGCGAAGGCGAACATATCATGCGCAACCAGTTGTGGAAGGACTGGAGCCCGGCGTTCATGGTCGGCCGGCAAATCACCGGCAAGCGCCGCGCGCACGTGGCTTCGACATGACGATTCATTACCACAATCGCCACCCTGTGAGCCCCGATCATGCCAGGGATGCGACCTATCACGATAGCGTAGAAGCGCTGCTGGAGAACATCGATGTACTGTCGATTCACTGCCCGGCTTCCGCTGCAACCCGGGGATTGATAAACCGCGAAAGGCTCGCCAGGATGCATCGCGACGCCATTCTGGTGAATACCTCGCGCGGTGGAGTCATCGACGACGATGCCCTGGTCGAGGCACTGGAAACGGGCGTGATTGCCGCCGCCGGCCTCGACGTATTCAATGGTGAACCCGATGCCATCCATCCGGGATATCGGCAACTGGACAACGTGTTCTTATTGCCGCATATCGGCAGCGCAACGCGGGAAACTCGCGATGCCATGGGCTTCCGCGCGATCGACAACCTGGTCGCAATTTTTAACGGCCAGGAACCCGGCGACAGGGTTGCCTGAGATTTCTCGCTAGCAACGTCGGCAGACCTGTTTTCTAACCGATCCCACTGGCGCTAACGCCACCTGTGATCGATTGAAAAAACAAATTAACCTGCTTTTCCAACGTTGGTATAAAATATGCCGCGCACAACAATAGCGGATTCCTATTACGGACGATAATGGTGTAATATGCTTCGTGTAGTGACGGCCAGCAATGCCTGATGTTGTTGATCCGTCCGCAAAATAACTGCTAAACCAGAATAATTTTCGTAGACCATAAACACGTCTACATATTTGAGGACTAAAATTATGACCGAAGAAGTAAAAAAATCCCGACGCAAATTTTTAACTACCGGAGCCGCGGCGATTGCCGGCGGTGCAGCCGCGGCGTCATTTCCCAATATCTCCGTGGGGCAAAGTCCTACAGTACTCAAGGTACAGGCTGCCTGGGGCGGCGGTATTTTCCTCGAGTTCGCGCAGGACTATGTCAGGCGCGTCAACGAGATGTCGGGCGGTTCGCTCAAAATCGACCTGCTCGGCGTCGGCGCGGTGGTTAAAACCGCTGAAATGCAAACCGCGGTGCACAAGGGTGTACTCGACGGCGCGCACCTGGTAACCGCGTACTGGTATTCGAAGAGCCCGGTCGCCTCGCTGTTCGGCACCGGCCCCTGCTTCGGCTGGTCGGCCAACGAGCTGATGGGCTGGATCCAGTACGGCGGCGGCAGAGCACTGTACAACGAGCTGATGGACAGCCTGCGACTCGACCTGGTCGGCTTCTTCTCGGGCCCGATGCCGGCACAGCCGCTGGGATGGTTCAAGGAACACATCAAGGGCAGCGACCAGATGAAAGGCCTGAAGTATCGCACCGTTGGCCTCGCCGCGGACGTATTGCAGGAAATGGGTATGTCGGTAGTACAGTTGCCTGGCGGCGAAATCCAGCCGGCGATGAAGAGCGGCCTGATCGATGCGGCCGAGTTCAACAACCCGACCTCGGACAAGGATTTCGGCATGCAGGACGTGTCCAAGCACTACCACCTGGGCAGCTTCCACCAGTCGCAGGAGTGTTTCGAAATCATCTTCAATAAGCGGCGTTTCAACAACCTGGCGAAGGAGCACCAGGCGATCCTGGAATACGCTTCCGAAGCCGCCTCCGCCGACATGGCCTGGAAGGCAATGGAGCGTTACTCGCAGGATCTGGTAGTGCTGCAGGAAAAGCACGGGGTCAACGTTTACAAGACTCCCGACAGCGTCATGCAGGACCAGCTCAACGCCTGGGACAAGATCGTCGAGAAGTTCAACAAATCGGATCCGTTCTTCAAGAAGGTTATCGAGTCACAGATGGCCTGGGCGAAGCGGCACGGCTCTTACGCGTTGAGAAACTCGCCTAACTACGCCGGCGCCTACGAGCACTACTTCGGCAAGCTGTCGTAATGCATCAATGATGTAACCCTCGGGGCGGTATTTAAGAATACCGCCTCGATAGGTTTGGTGACGGTTCTCAATACCCTCTCGGTGGTGTGCCATGACACGTATTCTTCATTTCATCGATAGCCTCAGCGCCTGGTCGGGCAAGGCTTTCGCCTGGTGTATCGTGATTTTGACCTTTTCGACCTGCTACGAAGTATTCGTGCGCTACGTGCTCGATTCACCGACGGTATGGGCCTTCGACATGAGCGTACAAATGTACGGCGCGTTGTTCATGATGGCCGGCGCCTACGCCCTGTCGCAGGACGCGCATGTTCGCGGTGATGTAATCTACCGCCTGTTCAGCAAAAAAACCCAGGCCAAGATCGACCTCGTACTTTATATCCTGTTTCTGATGCCGGGAGCCGTGGCCCTGATCTACTACGGTTACGGCTTCGCCGCCGACTCCTGGTTCTACAAGGAGGTGAGCTGGAGCAGCCCGTCACGCATTCAAATTTATTTCTTTAAGACCCTGATCCCGATCTCCGGTATGCTGGTGTTGCTGCAGGGTATCGCCGAGGCGGTGCGCTGCATCATCTGTATCCGCACCGGCGAATGGCCGCCACGTCTGCATGACGTGCAGGAAACCGAAACCATGCTGATGCACGAGCAGGAAGACCTGCGTAAACTGGAAGAGGAGCATCACCATGTCTGATCCAGTCGTCGCGGTAACAATGCTTGGCCTGTTCATCTTTATGGTCTTGCTGGGATTTCCGATCGCTTTCACCCTGATCGCAATGGGCCTCGGCTTCGGTTACTACGCCTACTATGATGCCGAACGCATGCAGTCCATATTCGATAATCGAATATTTGACCTGTTCGTGCAGAACACCTTTTCGGTCATGTCCAACGACGTACTGGTGGCCGTCCCGCTCTTCTTATTCATGGGCTATGTGGTCGAACGGGCCAACATAGTCAACCGCCTGTTTTTCAGTATCCAGTTGGCCGCCCGCAACCTGCCCGGATCGATGGCGGTGGCGGCGCTGTTTACCTGCGCCGTGTTCGCCACCGCGTCGGGAATCATCGGCGCCGTGGTCACGCTGATGGGGATGCTCGCTTTTCCCGCCATGTTGAAGGCCAATTACGACGAGAGTTTTGCTTCCGGGGTCATTTGTGCCGGCGGCTGCCTCGGTATACTGATCCCGCCCTCGATCATGCTGATCGTTTATTCGGCAATCGCCGAAATATCTCCGTTGCGCCTTTATGCCGCCGCGCTGTTCCCGGGTATTATGCTGGCCGGAATGTACATGGTCTACGTCGTCGGGCGCGCGGCATTGAATCCCAGCCTGGCGCCCAAACCGAGAGAAGAGGACATACCCCCATTCGGCAGGATCCTGTGGGAATTGATGACTTCCTTCGTTCCGCTCGCGGTGCTCATCATGAGCGTGCTCGGCGCGATCCTGATGGGCCTGGCAACGCCCGCAGAGGCTGCGGGGGTCGGCGCCTTCGGCGGACTCGTACTGGCGGTAATTTATCGCTCGCTCAGCTGGGTGCGACTAAAGGAAGCGGTTTACCTGACGGCCAAAACCTCGGCCATGGTGTGCTGGTTATTCGTCGGTTCCTGGACCTTTGCCGCGGTGTTCTCCTATCTCGGCGGCCACGACCTGGTCCACGACTGGGTGATTTCCCTGGACCTGGGATCGGTCGGATTCCTGGTGCTCGCACAATCCATCATATTCCTGCTGGGCTGGCCGCTGGAATGGACCGAGATCATCATTATCTTCGTGCCGATCTTCCTGCCGATGCTCGACACCTTCAATGTCGATCCGTTGTTTTTCGGCATCCTGGTAGCGCTGAACCTGCAGACATCGTTTCTAACTCCACCGATGGCGATGGCGGCCTATTACCTGAAAGGCGTAGCGCCGCCCCATATCCAGTTAATGTCCATTTTCAAAGGAATCATGCCTTATCTCCTGATCATTCTCCTGTCGATGGTATTGCTGTATAACTTCCCCGGGATCGCGCTATGGCTGCCGGTTTACCTGTTCGGCGCTGCCTGACCCGGTGGGAATGGATCAATTGAGTCCTGGCTCGGCGAACCTGCTGAGCGCCCGTGACGCTCGCGAGGCCATCGGCCGGGGATTGCTGAGTTCCGAGGAACTGATCGAAGCCTGCTTCGCGCGCATCGACGAGCTCGAGGATGAGATCGGGGCCTGGACCCAGCTGGACAAGGCATTGGCCATGGAGCAGGCGCGAGCGGCCGACGATATTCGATTCCGAGGCAAGCCGATGGGAGCTTTGCACGGCCTGCCCGTGGGCATTAAGGATATTATCGATACCGCCGACTACCCCACCGAGCGCGGTACTGTGTTACACCAGGGACGCAGGCCGGAACGCGATGCGACGCTGGTGTCGTTGCTCAAGGAGGCCGGTGCGGTCATCCTCGGCAAAACCGTTTCCACCGAGCTGGCGGTGTATGCGCCCGGCAAGACGCGCAATCCGCACAACCCTGAGCATACGCCTGGAGGATCCTCCAGCGGTTCGGCCGCCGCGGTATCGGCCGCGATGGTGCCGTTCGCGGTTGGCACGCAAACCAATGGCTCCGTAATTCGTCCCGCCGCCTACTGCGGCGTTTACGGGTTCAAGCCGAGTTTCGCACGTATCTCCCGCCACGGTGTGATGACGCAATCGCCGCCGCTGGACACGATTGGACTATTCGCGCGCAGTCTCGACGACCTGGCGATGATTGCCGACGTATTGATGCGTTTCGACGCTCAGGACGAGGCCATGACCCCCGTCGCCCCGCCGTCTATCGCTACCGTTCTGGCGGAAGAGGTGCCGGCCAATCCGCATTTTGCATTCGTACGCACGCCGGCCTGGGGCCAGGTCGAAGCGATCACCAAGGACGGTTTTCGCGAACTCATCGAAGAAGTCAATGAACGCCAGGAAAAAACCGTCGATATCTTCGATCTGCCGCCAGCCTTCGACGAGCTTCACGAGGATCACCGCAAGGTCATGGAAGCCGATCTGGCGCGCAACTTTGCCGACGAGTACAGCCGTGGCAAGGAAGATTTGAGCGCGGTACTGCGCGAGATGATAGAACGTGGTCAACAGGTCAGCACTAGTGACTATGACAAGGCAATCGCAAAAAAGGCCGATTACGACGCCCTGCTGCAGGAAATTCTCGACGAGTACGATGCCATCATGACGCCCGCGACCCCGGGCCCCGCACCGGCCGGTCTCGAAGCCACGGGCAGCCCGGTAATGAACACGATCTGGACCTTTTGCGGCACGCCCGCGCTCAATGTGCCGTTATTGCAAAGCCCCGAGGGGCTGCCTATCGGCGTCCAGGTCGTCGGCGCCAGAGACGACGATGCACGCTTGTTTCGCACGGCCCGTTGGCTACTGGATATACTGAACGACTAGTTTTATTTATACTGACAGATCAACCTCGAGAAAAAGCTATGGATAACATCATTACCGGAGCAATTGCAGTCGCCATGTTTCTGGCATTTGCCGGGGGCCTGGCCGAATCAATCGGCGAAATACCCTTTATCCTGATAGTGGTTATCGTCGGTGCAATGCTGTGCACCGATTTTTACGAATCGGCAAAGGAAGGACTGCAGCAGGAAAAAGACAAAAAATCCAACAGCGGAGTGTAACCCGCTAGCGCGTTTTTGCGGCCTACGGTCGGGCCTCCCGGTTCGACATTCAGCCCGGCTTTAACTCTCGCAGTAATTGCTGCGCATACCAGTAAGCGAATTTACCGACGCTCGGCTCGAGCGCGCCGAAACGCCCCGGTTTGGCGAATGGTGAATTCAAACCCAGCTGTTGTTGCTCGAGAAACGGCAGATCTTCCGCGAGCGCGGCGTCTATGCGATCGTAGTAATGTTGCGCGCGCTGCTCGAAATCATCGAGCGCAACCGAGTCGGCGGGAAAACAGACTGTCTGAATCACGTGGCAGCGATCTTGCGCCAGCGGGAACGCCTGGTAAATCCACATCGAATCCTGCGATAGCGCAAAGGTAATATTGGGGTAAATCCAGGTATAACGGGTTCCCCTCGCCTCACGGCCTTTTAGCCCGGGTGCGGTCGGTAAGGCATATTGCTGGGTCTCCTCCATCAACGCCGCCGCACCCTCGGTGGCGCCGAACTGGGTGGTGTACTGGCCGCTCACCTGGTCGACCTCATCGGGTTCCGGGTATAACCAGTTGATCGAATCGGGGTGCACCATCGGCAGGTGGTAATACTCGTTAAACACCTCGATGAAGGTCTTCCAGTTGCAGTTCACTTCCATGTCCCGCACCCGGGCAGTGACCCAGCGATCCAGTTCCCAGGGCCCGTGGTAATCATCGAATTCAGCCAGCCAATTGTCGATGGGCGCAACCTGCTCGGAAAAGCTGACGAATGCGAATCCGAATCTCGTCTGCAGCGGAAACTCGATTAGCCCGTAATTCTCGGGATTGAAATCGATCGCGTTCTCCATCCGCGGATAAACCTTCAGGCGCCCGTCGAGATCGTAGGTCCACCAGTGAAACGGACATTTGATTTTTTTGCATTGACCGTCACCGCTCAGGATCTGGCTGCCGCGATGACGGCAGGAATTGGCGAAAGCTTTCAAATCGCCGGATTTGCTGCGCACCACGATCAGCGGCACCCCGCCGATCTCCAGCGCCGAGTAATCGCCGGGCTGCGGCCAGCGGTCGGCGCGGCCGAGCCCAACCCAGCCCTGCAGAAATACCGCGCGCCGTTCCAGCGCCAACAGGCCGGCATCGGCGTAGCAGGCGGGCGGAATGCCGGGCGAGCGGTTGAAGTCGGGCAACACCTCGGCAAGCTGCTGCCCCAGGGTATCCCGGGTCTTTAACTCGGGCTCAGTTGGCACCTCGAGCGCTCCCATACGGTTCGATGTCGCGAGTATCCCGATAATCGCTGGCCGCTGCAAATCAAATGTTTTAAAGTCTTACCGCCTGTATTCACAATTCAACAGACCCAGGCAAAAAGGTTTCCGGGGGAATACTTGAAACTCACAAACCTGATCCCGATGCTCAATGTCTCGAACATCGAAAACAGCCTCGAGTTTTACCAGAAGGCGCTCGGCTTCAATGTCGTCAGCGATCCCGCCGCGGCCAGCGATTGGCGCTGGGCCACGATACGCTCCGGGAACACCGAACTGATGCTATCGGAGACCGGCCGCAGGCCGATCGAACCCGAAATCGGCGATCCGCATGTCGATACCAACTGGCTGGCAATTTTTTATTTCTACCCCGACGATGTCATCGCGCTGTACTCGCACGTAATCGCGCAGGGATACAAGCCGACACCGCTCGAAGTGACGGCCTACAGGATGCGCGAGTTCAGCCTTATCGATCCGGACGGGCATGTCCTCAGCTGCGGACAGTATGCGGGGCAGTAACATGATCGAAACAGACTGGAGACGGATATGCTGCCCGGGGTAAATCCAGCCCGCGAAGCGGTGGAGTTCGAGACCGACGAGCGCTGCCATATCCAGGAGATCTCAAATGACGCCGATGACGAACTGGTTTCGATTGCGCGCGCCAGGGTCGAGCCCGGCGTAACCACCGCCTGGCATAGCCTGGACGGTATCAGCGAGAGATACATCATCGTCTCGGGCCAGGGCCGGGTAGAAATCGCCGAGCTGCCACCGATCGATGTCGAGCCCGGCGACGTGGTACGCATCCCCGCCGATTGTCGACAGCGAATCACCAATACCGGTGCAGCAGACCTGCTTTTCTACGCAGTTTGTGCGCCGCCCTTTCAACAGAGTCGCTACGTCAACCTCGAACGCGACGACGCTGCGCCCCATCGGCCTCAGCCAGACTCGAACCCCTGACCACGAGATCAAAAAATGCGCACATGGGTTAACCAGGCAATTTCGAAAATCGAGGCGGATTTCAAACGCTCGGCAGACACCCATTTGCTGAAGGTCGAGCTACCGGCGATCCCGAACATCAACCTGTATCTGAAGGATGAATCCACCCATCCTACCGGCAGCCTCAAGCATCGCCTGGCAAGGTCACTGTTCCTGTACGGTCTGTGTAACGGCCTGATCGACGAGGGCACGACGATCATCGAATCTTCCTCTGGCAGCACGGCCGTCTCCGAGGCCTATTTCGCGAAGCTGCTCGGACTGCCGTTCATCGCGGTGGTGCCAAAGAACACCTCGCACGAGAAAATCGAAAAAATAGGCTTTTACAACGGACAATGCCACTTTGTCGAGCCCGCCGATATTTATGCCGAGTCCGAGCGCCTCGCGCGCGAGCTCGACGGCCACTACATGGATCAGTTTACCTACGCCGAACGCGCCACCGACTGGCGCGGCAATAACAACATCGCGGAATCGATGTTCGACCAGATGAGCCGTGAAGCGGCGCCGATACCGGCCTGGATCGTGGTCAGCGCCGGTACCGGCGGCACCTCGGCCACGATCGGAAGGTTTCTGCGTTACAAGCGCCATGACACGCAGCTCTGCGTGGCCGACCCGGAACACTCGGTGTTCTATGATGCCTACCAGACCGGTGACCTCAGCCTGACAGGCAATCGGAGCTCCAACGTCGAAGGCATCGGCCGCCCGCGGGTCGAGCCGTCATTCCTGCCGAGCCTGATCGACCGCATGATCAGGGTGCCCGACGCGGCCTCCTACGCGACTATTCACTTTCTGCAGACCGTGCTCGATCGGCGCTGCGGCGGCTCTACCGGCACCAACGTCTACGCGGCGTTCCAGATCATCGCCGAACTCGAGGCGGCGGGGATATCCGGCAGCGTGGTCTCGATCCTGTGCGACGATGGCGATCGCTACCTCGACAGCTACTACAACCAGGACTGGCTCGACGCCAACGGCTTCGACCTGGTGCCTTACCGCAACCAACTGGACACTTTCTACCAAACCGGAAAATTCTGATGCAAGACAAGCCCCCCAACACCGGCGATGCAGGTGGCGCAATGGCCACCTGTAACGATCTCTGGATTTGACTTGGCGCTAATCACCGACATCAGCCTGTGGGCGCTGATCAGGCATCTCGGGGCCTGGCTCAACAATCTCAGGCGCGCCGGCGATGCGCGCAAACGACAATCGATCAAGGCTTTGCGTCGGGTCATCACGGCGGCGCGTACCACCCGGGCCTATCTACGCAAGCTGAACGACACCGCCAGGCAGGACCATGCGCAGGAGGCGAAGCTCGCCGAAAAATGGACCCGGCTCGGTTTCGAGTTGCAAGACCTCGGCCTCGGCGCCCTGGCCAAGCGCTGCGACATCACCGGCCGCTACTGGGCCGATCCGGCGCAGTTCGAGCCCGAATTTCTCGACAAGGCCGACGTCGGGCTCGCGCGGATGGAGCAGCTGGCCCGGCAAATGGTAGCCGAGATTGAAACCAGTTAAGGCCATGACCGCAAAGACATCCCATATGAAACCGGTTTCGATCGAACCATGAAAATCTGGGTTGACGCCGACGCCTGTCCGAACCCGATCAAGGAAATCCTGTTTCGCGCCGCGGAGCGCACCGCTACCCCGCTGACGCTGGTCGCCAACCACGAGATTCGGATCAAGCCGTCGCGCCACATCAGCTTTCTGCGGGTTGCGGGTGGTTTCGACGTGGCCGACAATGAAATCGTCAGGCGTATCGAGCCCGGTGACCTGGTGATTACCGGCGATATCCCGCTGGCGGCCGAAATTATCGACAACCAGGGCCAGGCGCTGAGCCCGCGCGGAGAGCTATTTACCCTGGATAACATCAAGGCGCGCCTGACGATACGCGATCTGATGGAATCGCTGCGCGCCAGCGGCGTGGAATCGGGCGGACAGGCGCCGCTCAGTCAGTCCGATCGCAAAGCGTTTGCCGACCAGCTCGACAGGATATTGGCCCGGCATGCCTGACACTGGCGGCAACGGCGAATACGCACCGCTCTACAGCCGCAAGGAAAGGATTCGCATTGCGCTGATGCTGGCGGTGATTATCACGCCGATAGCGCTGATCTCTCACTTCTGGCTCATTCCCCGGATCTCGGCCTACGCCGAATTCGCAAACTGTTATTCCTATGGCAACATCGACGGGCTGCAATTGTTACTGAAAGTAGCGTTTGTCTACTTGCCGCTTTCCTTTGCGATATTCCTGCTGTTACTGCTTGGCAGGCGCTGTATCCGGATCATTCGGGCGAGACAAGACCCACTGCCCGGTGAAAAGGTGTTACGCCCTACCCGCTACCGCTATGGCAATGCTGCCCTGATACTGCCGGCCGTGGTCCTGCTGATCGTGATCGTGATAACCTGCTTCGCTATCTGGGGCAGCTTCCAGGCCGACAGGCTGGGCCGCATGGCGGTACCCTGCACCCCGGAGCAACGAATCGAACTGGAACAATCGTTATGACAAGAACCCGATTGCAAGACATGCTGGATCTGGAACTGCCGATCGTCCAGGCGCCCATGGCCGGCGTCCAGGGCAGCGAGCTCTGTATCGCGGTATCCGATGCCGGCGGGCTCGGCTCGCTGCCCTGCGCGATGCTGGGCCCCGAAGCGATACGCGAGGAACTCGAAGCGGTCACCGCCGGCACCGACAGGGCTTACAACGTCAACTTCTTCTGCCACCAGCCGCCGCGGGTCGACGCGCAGCGCGAAGCTGCCTGGCGCAACGCGCTGGCGCCTTACTACGAAGAATTCGGGCTCGATATCGACGACAGAGCGCCGGTCGAGGACCGCGCACCGTTCGGACCCGCCGAGCTGGAGGTGATCCAGGCTTTCAAACCACCCGTGGTCAGTTTTCATTTCGGATTGCCGGCAGACGACCTGGTGCAGGCGGTCAGGGCCATGGGCTCGAAAATCCTGTGCAGTGCAACCACGCTGGCGGAGGCTAAATGGCTCGCAGACAGGGGCGTCGATGCGATAATCGCCCAGGGCCTCGAAGCCGGCGGGCATCGCGGCATGTTTCTGAGCGAGGACGTGACCACCCAGGTTGGTAGTCTTGCGTTGTGGCCGCAAGTCGTAAACGCGGTCGACATACCGGTTATTGCCGCCGGGGGAATCGCCGATGCCGATGGCGTCGCCGCCGCGCTCGGGCTCGGCGCCGCCGGCGTGCAAATCGGCACCGCCTTCCTGTTATGTAACGAAGCCAGGACCAGCCAGCTGCACCGCAACGCGCTGCAAGATCCGTCAGCGGTGCACACCGCTCTGACCAATCGTTTTAGCGGACGCCCGGCGCGCGGCATCGTCAATCGCATCATACGCGAACTGGGGCCGCTGGGGGACGACGTGGTGCCATTCCCGCTGGCCTCGATCGCGCTCGGACCATTGCGCCAGGCGGCCGAGGCGCGCGGGCGCACCGACTTTACCTCGCTGTGGTCGGGCCAGAACGCCAGCGGTTGCCGCGAGATAGCGGCAGCGCAGCAACTGCGTCGACTGGCCGCAAAATTGTAAAAATAGCGACCAATACTGATAGAATCACAAGCCAGTCAAACCGGGAGGAAGACAAATGGCAGTATACAAGTGCGAGGCCTGCGGCATGACCATAGGCACCATGACCTGCGGCACCTGCGACAAGGAGCTCGAGCACGGCAGTATCACCACCGACGACGGCGAACCACTGCAGGTTTCGAAATGCCCCGACGGTCACGGTATGATCAAGTCACCGATGTGCTGCGGCCAGGATATGACGCGGCTCGATTGAGCTCGCGACGGGTTTCCGCTAATCGCTAACGGAGCCATTCACTGGAACCCACCCTGACCCTGCCCAGTATCGCCGCGCTGCTGGGATCGCTGATCGTACTCGCGATCATACCCAGCGTCAGCGTGCTTGCGGTGTCGGCACGCGCGGCCGCCTTCGGTTTCACCCATGGCATGTTTACCGCGCTCGGCATCGTTGTCGGCGATATCATTTTCATCCTGGTGGCGGTCTACGGCCTGGTGTTCATCGCCGCCGCGATGGGCGAACAGTTTACGCTGATCAAATACGTCGGTGGCGCTTACCTGATCTGGCTCGGGATCTCGCTATGGCGAGCGGATGCAAAACTGCGCCATTCCGACGAACCGCGGCAATCTTCCTGGGGCTCCAGCTTTCTGAGCGGTTTGCTGATCACGCTCGGCGACCAGAAGGCGATCCTGTTTTATCTCGGGTTTTTCCCGGCCTTCGTCGATCTCGAACGCATGACGCCGATCGACACCCTGCTGATCATACTGCTCGCAATCGTCGGCGTCGGCGGCGCCAAGCTGGTCTACGCCTGGCTGGCCGATCGCGCTAGCCTGGTGTTTCGGAATACCGGCGCTATCCAGTGGCTCAATAGATTTGCTGCCTGCGTCATGATGCTGGTCGGCCTTGGCCTGCTGTTGAAAACCCAGGAGTGGATATGACCGTACAGATGGAAGACCTGGAACTGCTCGAGGCGGTGCGGCGTTTTGGGCTTGCGCAACAGGACCCCGTGGTCGAAAAGTTCAAACCCTCGTTGCGCGACTGGGGTGATGCATGGATCGACGTGGAACGCACCCGGTTACCCGCGGCCGACTTTCTCGACGACGCGCTGGCCCGGGCCGTCCCGCAGACAAGGAGCCTGCTCGAAACCTTCGTCCGCCATCGATCCCGCCTGCGCTGGGAACAAAGTTACAGCAAGGAAGACGGTGTGGTGCCGGATGCGATGCTGGAAGCATACGGCTTTGCCGAAATTCTAGGCAAACAGGGGCCGTTCGTCAGCGAGTCCATCCGCGCCGGTGTTGGCATCTATGGCCCCAATATCGAGTACCCGATTCATCACCACCATCCGGAAGAAATTTACATCGTGCTGGCCGGCGCGGCCGACTTCATGATCGGCAGAGCCGAGGGTATTCGCAAAACCGCCGGTGACGTCTTGTTCATGAAATCGAATACGCCGCACGGGTTCCGCACCCTGGACGAGGCCTTCTTGGTTTACTACCTGTGGCAGGGCGGCGACCTGCGCGAAATTTCGAGTTTCGGCTAGACGTCATGCCTCGTCCCGGGATCAGGGTTCTTTCGGACACGCCCGGCACCGGCGCCGAGGTGGAACGCAAACATGTTTACCAAGTCCGGCTAAACCTGTGGCTGAACCAGGGTGAGCCGGTCCGCTGGGATCGCCCCTGGGGGCTGATCGATCGCGCCCGGCTGGAAGACGGGGGCGCGACGCTGATCACCGACTTGAGGATCGACCGGGAAAACCTGTTCGCCGGTTTGTTCCAGGGCATCGAGGGCATGCGCATCGGCGGCCGGCGCAAGCTCAAGATCTCGCCGCACCTGGCTTACGGCGAAAAGGGTATTCCCGGCAAGATCCCCGGCCAGGCGGTGATTATTGCCGAAATCGAATTTATTGAAGAACGAGACACGAGCGAATCGTCATGACTAAACTTGCTGATAACATTAAAGTAATTGCCTTCGACATCTTCGGCACCGTGGTCGACTGGCATGGATCGGTGTCCCGCGAGGTCGCCGCCATGGGGCTGAACGTCGACCCGGATGCGTTCGCGCTGGCCTGGCGCGCCGGCTATAAACCGGCGATGGCCGAAGTCATGCAGCGCGGCGAATGGGTGATCCTGGATGATCTGCACCGGCGCATTCTCGACCGGGTGCTGCTCGATTTCGAGGTCGACGATTTGCCAGAAGACCAACGCCGGCAACTGAACCTGGTCTGGCATCGGCTCGAACCCTGGCCGGACTCGGTCGAGGGTCTGACCCGTCTGAAAAAGCGCTACACGATTTGCTCGCTGTCGAACGGTAACATCGGTTTACTGACAGACATGGCTAAGAACGCCGGCCTTCCCTGGGACTGCATTCTGAGCGCGGAAAACTTCAATAAATATAAGCCTCACCCCGACACCTACCTCGGCGTGGCTCGAACCTTCGCCGTCGAGCCGGCCCGGGTGATGCTCGCCGCGGCGCATCATAGCGACCTCGAGGCCGCGCGCAAATGCGGGCTGGAAACCGCCTACATCGAACGCCCCTTCGAATACGGCAAGCAGAATCCCAAGCCGGTGGCACCCTGGGACGCCAACTCGCTGCACTCGACCAGCATCGTCGACCTGGCGCGTCAGCTGGATTGTTAATTTTCAGGAAATACTAATGAGCCTTATCGCTAAAACCCCCACACCGCCCTATTACGCGGTCATCTTCTCGTCGCACAAGACCGACGACACCGAAGGTTACGCCGAAACCGCAGCGCGCATGGTCGAGCTGGCCGCGGAGCAGCCGGGATTCCTCGGCGTCGAATCGGTGCGCAAAGACCTGGGAATTACCGTTTCCTACTGGGCCGATCTCGAATCGATCAGCCGATGGAAACAAAATGCCGAGCATCGCCTGGCGCAGAAATCGGG
>JAACFA010000219.1 GCA_009937625.1 Gammaproteobacteria bacterium
GCCAGGTGGCTGACGACGCCAGCGCCGATATCACGGTCCAGACCCGGCAGGTACTGCAAAAGATCGAGAAACTGCTCGGCGAGGCCGGCTCCGACACCAGCAAGATCCTGTCAGCGCAGATCTGGATCGCGAGCATGGGTCATTTCGCGCAAATGAACGAAGTCTGGGATGCCTGGGTTCCCGCGGGACATGCCCCGGCTCGCGCCTGCATCGAGGCGCGCCTGGCATCGCCGGACCTGCTGGTCGAAGTGGGTATCATCGCCGCCCGCTAGTCGCGGTCCGTCAAGTATCTGCAACCAGGATCAGGAAGCTGTAACCCATGCGGGCACTAAGTTTGAGCGTCTATTAGACTTGCGCACTAATTGTGTTTATCCTAGCCACAATAAAATTTATGTACCGAAACAGGCAGCGATAAGTATTTAGCTCCCTGCCTGAGTGCAGAAAAACAAAAGCCCGACACCGATCGGGGCAGACTGAGGGGGTCTATCGTATGAACACCGTAATGCTCGTTTCGCTGGTTCTGTGCGCCGCCATCGCCATCTGGGGGGTCGCCGATCCCGATTCGATGACCGGTGCGGCTCAATGGCTGGTGAATTACTCGCTCACCGCGCTCGACTGGTACTTCCTGGCTTTATGTACCGCCTTTCTCGTCATCATGGGTTTCATGGCGTTTTCCAAGTACGGCAATATCAAGCTCGGGGCCGATGACGACGAACCCGAATTCAGCACCGGCTCCTGGGTCGCGATGCTGTTTGCCGCCGGCATGGGCTCGGGCCTGCTGTTCTGGGGCGTGGCGGAGCCGATCTATCATTTCATGACACCGCCCGTCGGCGAGGGCGAAACCGCGATGGCCGCGCGCAACGCGATGGTCATCACCAACCTGCACTGGGGCCTGCACGCCTGGTCGATATACGGTTGCTGTGCGCTGGTTATCGCCTATTTCACCTTCCGGCTCGGCCTGCCATCGATGGTTTCGACGCCCATCCTGGTCGGC
This sequence comes from Gammaproteobacteria bacterium, assembly GCA_009937625.1. Taxonomy (GTDB): domain Bacteria; phylum Pseudomonadota; class Gammaproteobacteria. The sequence goes on from JAACFA010000219.1 coordinate 995, forward strand.
TTCAAGAACGTGTTCGGAAAATCGACGCTGAAGCAGATCGGCAACACCGCCGACATCCTGGCCGTTATCGCGGTTATCTTCGGCCTCGCCGGCTCGCTGGCGATGGGTACGCTGATGGTGCGCTCCGGTATGGCCGCGGTATTCGACACCTCGCAGGATGTCACCATGAGCATGATCATCATCGCGGTGATGACGGTATGTTTCCTGCTGTCGGCCTGTACCGGCGTCGACAAGGGGATCAAGATTCTCAGTAATATCAATATGATCGTCGCTATCCTGATCCTGCTGGTGGTGCTGTTCGGTGGACCCACCGCCTACCTGTTTCAGTCCTTTATCTATTCCATCGGTGATTACCTGATCCAGCTGATACCGATGTCCTTCAAGACCTATGCCTACACCCCGGCCGGGTCCTGGAACTGGTTTCACGGCTGGACCCTGACCTACCTGATCTGGTGGCTGGCCTGGGGTCCGTTCGTCGGCATCTTCATCGCGCGCATCAGCCGCGGCCGCACCATCCGCGAATTCGTCATCTTCGTGGTCGGCGTGCCCACCATCGTTTCGATGCTGTGGTTCGCCGCGTTTGGCGGCGCCGCGATTCATATCGAAATGTTCGGCGCCGGGGGTATCGCCGACAAGGTGTTCGCCGACGTCGCGGGCGCGCTGTTCGGATTCTTCGAGTACTTTCCGGGCACCACGCTGCTGAATTTCCTGGCGGTCTGCCTGATATTCATCTTCCTGGTCACCAGCGCGGACTCGGGCACCTTCGTCATTAGCATGATGACCAGCTCGGGCAGCCTGAATCCACCCACCAAACTCAAGCTGACCTGGGGCCTGATCATCACCGGCATCACGGTTGCCACCATCGTCACCGAAAGCGTCAAGGTAGCCAAGGTGATGGCGATTACCGGGGCGATTCCGTTCACCTTCATCATCATCCTGCAGCTCGCGGCCTTTTTCAGAATCGTGCGCGAGGATCCGAAGATCAGGGAGACGCACACCGTGGTGCGCCAGGTTTCGGGCGCTAGCGCCACCGATGAAAGCGCAGCCTAGGGGGCATGACGATGATTAAAAAATACTCAAAATACGCGATTGCCCTCCTGGTTTGCAGCCTGCTCGCCGCCTGCGGCGGCGAAGATCGCAAGAGCCTGCGGGTCGGCGCCAAGCCTTTCGCGGAAAGCATGATCCTGGCGGAGATGATCGCGCAGATGGCCGAGGCCGAGGGCATCCCGGTCGAGCGCAGCATACCCTTCGGACTCACGCCGAAGATCATGGAAGCGGTCAAGCAAGACGTGCTCGACGTGTACCCGGAATATAACGGCACCAGCCTGACCTTCCTCGGCCAGGCCCCTACCAGCGATGGCGAAGCCTCGACCGCCACGGTCGAGAAACTGTTCAAGCCGCTGGGCCTCGAGCTGACCGGTAAGTTCGGCTTTTCCAACGACTACGCGATGGTCATGACGCGCGAGCGGGCAAAAGACCTCGGGGTCAGCACGATTGGCGACCTGACCAAGGTGTCCGGTCTCAGATATGTCGTCGACGAAGATTTCGTGCAACGACCGGCGGACGGCCTGCAACAGATGAATCGCCGCTACGGTATAACCGGCTCGAGCACGACAACGCATCCGGTTGGCACCGAGGGCAAAGATAAGATCGTGTCGGCGCTGCTGGACGGCTCGGCCGATGTCGGCGAACTGTTCATGACCGATGGCCAGATCGCCGAATATGACCTGGTTGTATTGACCGATAATCTTGGATTTTTCCCGGTTTACGAGGTTGCGCCGCTGGTGCGCTCGGATGCCCTCGCCAGCCTTAAGGATCTGCGCGCAGTCCTGGAAAAACTGACCGGTAAGATTACCGCTGCGGACATGCAGGTGATGAACAAGGCGGTAGACCTGGACGCGCAATCGGCGGCCAGCGTGGCCGCCAACTTCCTCGCCTCGAAGGGTTTGCTACCGGAAGATGCCAAGGGTAGCGGCGCCGCCAAGGTAGCCGTGGTCGGGGACCCCGGCGTGGTTCGCGGTATCGACACCGCCCGCGCCCTGCGCGCGATTAGATCGGGTTACGCGGGCAGCGACCTGGATCTCTCCAATAGCGAAACTCCTCTCGAGACGCTGGCAGCCGGTGAAGCCCGGGTTGCGATCGTCGGCGCCGAGGCGTTTTACCGGCTCGGCGACGAGGGTCCAATGGCCAAGGGCCTTGCCGAGGCATTCGCGGTACTCGGTTACAAATCGGGGCATCTGGTCGGGCTCGCCAACGGTCCCGACTCCATTACCGGGATGAGCAAGATTGCGACCGGTCCCAGGGGCTCCGGCTCGGCGCGTGTGCTGGAAATGCTGCTGGATTCGTTCGGTATCGCCGACAAGGTCGAAGTAGTCAACTCCGCCGACGATCCACGGACGCAACTGCTGGCGATGACCAGGGGTAGTCATGACGGGGTGTTCCTGATGGCGCCGTCGAAGGACCGCGCGATCGCGGCCCTGATGCGCAACGGGTTCTACCGGCTGCTGAGCCTGGATGAATGGGCACAGGGCGGACATACCGCAAGATTCAGCTTTATCCGGCCCGCCACGATCCCGGCAGACACCTACCCCAACCAGTCCGGTGCGGTCACGACCGTCAGCACCCAGCTGGTGCTCGCCAGCCCTGCCAAGACGGTGCAGACCGCGGGTGAAGTCGGGCCAGGCACCGCCGGTATCGACTCCAGCTCGGCGATTCCGGTAAGTGCCAGCGCGGTGGAGTCGATCCGCGAATCGCTCGGCGCCATGGATGTAATCGATCCGGCCATCCCGGTTCACGGTTCGCTGGTACCGGAAATTACGGTCGTGGACAAGTCGCTGCCATTCAGCGCGGACGTTTCGATCATCAACATCCTGATGATCCTGTTTACGGTTTGGATACTTTACCTGGTTGCCCTGCCCAGTCCGCGCGACTTCAAAATGCCAGACGACCTTTAACCACGCAAGTTAACTAGGAGACAAGACGATGGTGAATTATTTAGCACCGATAGATCTCGAAGACGAACATCTTTCGGCTGGTGTAATCGAGAAGACCGTGCAGATGGCAACCGGCGTCGAGGGCGCACAGATTTATCTGATGACCGTAATCCCCGGCATTACCCCGGGAATCGATCAGCGCTACGCGATCCGCGGCGAAATGCACGGCTCGACCGAGTATCCGCTGCAGGAATGGAAGGATGAGGCCGCCAAGCAGCTGCAGGAAATCGCCGACAAGAGCGTCCCCAAGGAGATGCAGGCGGGGATCGTGGTCGAAAACGGCACCGTCTACCGCGAGGTCGTCGAAGCCGCCAAGGACCTGAAGATCGATCACATCGTGATGGGCGCACACCGGCCGTCGCTAGCTGATTTCCTGCTCGGACCCAATTCCGCGAGGGTTGCGCGTCATGCCGGCTGCTCGGTGACCGTGGTCAGGGAGTAGCCAGGGCGCTAAGCCGGTTCGATAAATCGACGGGAGGTTTAATCCGATCGCGTTACCTGTTCCATCTAGATGAAACCGGTCGATGTATTTCTCGCGATTTCGATCGCGGTCATCTGGGGTATGGGATTCGTCGTCGCCAAGGCGGCGATGTCACATTTCTCGCCAATATTGTTGATGGCGCTGAGATTTTCGCTGACGGCCTTTTGCCTGATCTGGTTCTTCCGCCCTCCCCCTGGCCTGTTCAGGCAATTATTCTGGATTTCTCTGATCAGCGCCGCGCTGCCCGCGGCGTTGCTGGTGCAACTCGAAGTGCCCTTCGGCCTGTTGCTGGCCTGGCTGGTGCTGGGCGACCGGATTTCGCTGAAACAGGGACTTGGCATCGTTATCGCATTCGGCGGAGCCATGCTGATCATCGGTGAACCCAAACTCCAGGGTGATCTGATCTACGCCTTCATGGTCATCGGCGGTGCCTTCACCTGGGCCGTCGGACAGATCATGATCAAGCAACTCGGCAACCTCGGCGGTTTCCGGCTGATTAGCGGGGTCGCGCTATTCGCTACGCCACAGCTCTTTCTCGCCTCCTTCCTGCTCGAAAGCGATCAACTGGCGCAGATTGCGACCGCGTCGATTGCAGCCTGGGGGGCGGTAGCCTACCTCGGGCTGGTCATGACCGCGCTCGCCTACGCAATCTGGTATCGCCTGCTCGGACACTACAGCGTCAACCAGGTGATGCCGTTTCTGCTGTTGCTGCCGGTGACCTCGGTGTTTGGCGGTATCGCCTTCCTCGGCGAATCGCTGACTGTTAAGATTGCCGCCGGGGGATGCCTGGCAATCGCGGGCGTCGGATTAATTACGATACAGAGATGGCCGAGATGGCAAGCCGCCAAATCCTGAGTGACCCCTTCGACTCGATCGACGACCGGGCCCGGGAAGACCGGTTGCCGGTGCCGTGGGCAGGGAGTCCCGCCCAATGAGCAATCCCATCCTGGTAAATACGCTGCGCGGGAACGTTATCGAAAACCGTCACCGCGGTGCGGTCGCCGTGTGCGATCCCGGGGGCAACCTGCTGCAGTCCTGGGGCGTTACCGAGACGCTGGTTTACCCGCGTTCCGCGGTCAAGCCCTTACAGGCCTTACCGCTGGTGGAGAGTGGCGCCGCCGATCATTTCGAACTGGGTAGCGCCGAACTCGCGCTGGCCTGTTCTTCGCACAATGCAGAGCCCGAGCATACCGCAGCGGTGCGCCATTGGCTCAGGCGCATCGAACTCGACGATGATTCGCTCGAATGCGGCCCGCACGCACCGCTGCATGACAAAACCGCGGAGACGCTTATCGTCAATCATCGACAACCGGGGCGGATTCACAACAACTGTTCCGGCAAACATACCGGCATGCTGACCACGGCACGTTTCCTCGGCGAGGAAACACGCGGTTACATCAAACGCGAACACCCTGCGCAGCAGCGTTGGTTCGACGCCCTCGGCGAC
>JAACFA010000220.1 GCA_009937625.1 Gammaproteobacteria bacterium
TGGTTCAAATCGGGAGCACGTAATCTGCTTCGCGTTATTGTAACCTGATTACCGGATCGCTAGTAACGATATTACCTCCGAACTGGCCGCGCGGCGTCAGTGCCTGCACGCGAACTTCTTCGATTCGCGGCCAGGTCTCGAACACGCGCAGCTCGATGGTTTCGGTCGCGGTGTTCTTGCAGTCGAAGTGGTAGTGCGCATGAAACTCAGAGTGACCTTTGCCCGCGTCTGAAACCTCGTGGGCGTGGTCGTCGTTGTCGTGCTCATCTTCGCCGTGCTCCGCGTGCTCGTCCTTGTCGTGTTCACCATGCTTGTCGTGTTCGCCTTCGGCGTGCCGCTCGGCCTCTACCTCGTGCAGCTCGCAGTCAGCGCTCGCGGGCAGGACAAACAGCTTTGCGGGATCACGCAGCAGCTCGATTGCGTCCGCAACAGCCTTGCGCTCGGTCGCATTCGACGGCGCGTATTCGAAGCCGACGATACTTTCGGCTGGGGAGACAAACTCGATTTGCAGTTCCTCGTCATCGATGGCGAGATTGATCGAGGCGAAGCCGTGTACGTGTGCGGATTGCTGTGCAATTGCGGGTGTCGAACATGCTATCGCGAGTGAAACCAGGGCGGATTTTATGAACATCTCGGTTTTCCAGTCGAGTCGGTTCAGGAATGTTATAACATAACACTTAAGTTGTTCAAGGCAATCGCTATCGTGAACGAAACTACAGTAAAGAACCGCAAGCAGATCCCCCGAAAACTCGATCCGGAAGTAAAACTTCCACCAGTTCCTGTCGTTCCGACGAAAGTCTGCGTGGCCCGGCCGGGGCCAATTTCAAAGCTAATGTTGTAGAGGCTTTTTCTTGTTCGGCTGGATTTCCCGTTGACCGAGTACGTCGGCTCGACGAGTGCTAGCTATTGTCCCTATTCTTGTAATAGGAGATCACTTCGGAGGCCAGGCCGACGCCCGCTTCCGAGTACATGTTCCACGCTGCTGCCGCGCCGGCATCGACGAGTTCCGCGACTTCGTCCTCGTGCCTGGCGACCGCAAACACCTTTGCACCCTGGTTGCGTTCACGGACGTGGTTGAAAAATCCCAGGTTTCCCTGGTGATCGTGCAATGCCAGAATCCCGACCTCCAGGTTGGTAGTGTCTGTATTCTCCCACAGGTAGTCATCGGTTACGTCGGCCAGAACGACATTGCGGCCAGCGGCCTTGTGTGCGTCGATAATGTCGGGATCGATATCGATACCGATCAGAATGTTGCCGTAGTCAGGCGCCAGGTGTTTGTATACACCGGTGCCGAGGCGACCCATACCGATCACTGCAATTTTGGCATCGCCCAGATCGACGGGCTCGTCTTCCGGCAACAACGATTTCGTTTCGAATCTGCTGGCCGTTGCTCGCAATCTGTCATAGAGGCGATTTGCAATCATATTAAACGGTGCGGCGACAATGATGGTAATGGTCAGTGCAAGCGCGATCGTTACCAGCCAGTCCTCGGTCAGCCAGGCATTGGACACTGCGATCGCACCGACAATCAATCCGAACTCGCTGTAGTTCGCAAGCGTTAGCGATGACAGCGTCGCGGTTCGCGCGCGCAACTTGAAACGGGTGAACAAAACAAAGAACAGGGCAACCTTGAACACAACCAGCACCGCCAGCAGCAAGGCAATCAGCACGGCCGAGACGGTCAGGTCGCCCGACATGCCGATGCTCAGGAAAAAACCGACCAGCAACAGATCCTTGAAGCCCAGCAGGCGCTTCGAAACATCGCCCGCCAGGGGATGCGATGCCAGCATGGCACCGATGATCAATGCCCCGAGATCGCCCTTTACATCGACCGCTTCGAACAGGGCATAACCGCCGAGCGCCAGCGCGATGCCGTAGAGAATCTGCAGTTCGCCGCTATGCCCGGCGCGATTCAACAGTTGCATGAGCAGGTAACGCATCGGAACCAGTAGCAGCAGGCCCAGTGCCCAGACCGAGGGCAGCTTGCCGGTTGACGCTGCCAGGAAAACGACAGCGAAGATGTCCTGCATGATCAGGACCCCGATGGCGACCTGTCCGTATTTGGACTGGTACTCACCTTTATCCTCCAGGGTCTTGACCGCGAACACGGTACTGGAAAAGCTCAGTGCGAAACCGATCAGCATGGCGGTGCCGATATCGATGCCGGCGAACGCCTGGATGCCGGCCAGGCTCATCCAGTAGAGCAAAGTTCCGATGACGGCGATAACGATCACCGTATGCAATGTCGTGCCGGCCCAGATGACCGGGCGCAAGAGCGAACGCAGATCGAGCTTGAGACCGATGGTGAATAGCAACAGCGTAACACCGAGATCGCCGATCGACGTCAGGCGATCGTGGCTATACACGCCTGAGAAATTCAGCACGAATCCGCACAGCAGGTAGCCCACCATCGGTGGCAGTCCAACGCGTGCTGCCGCGATACCGGCGATCAGCGCCGGGGCGATCCAGAGGAGATCATCCATCGTGATTCATAAGGCAGGTACTTTTTATGTGGAGCGCAGTATAGAACGACAGTGACAGGGTCGTTGTCATCATTTGAAGGATCGCGATTGCTATAGCTGGGGGCATCATGACAAAAAGGTCTCAGCGGTGTCTACTTAACGTATTATTTTAGATGCAAGAAATAATCGTCCAAATATCTGAGAAATACTCCGGAAACCCGTTCCAATGTAAAAAATGATATGGGGGTAAGCCATTGATTTATAGCGATTGTGCAGGTGACCTGAAATCAGTAGGCCCGGGGTTCGATTTGTGGCGCCGGCCCTAAAATACAAGCCCCTGTCTCCGGGACTTTTTTGGGGCCAATTCGTTGCTTGGATTCCTCGTGTCGACGACTTACACTTTCTTGAACTGCCCGAGAAGAAAATTCATGAATCGTATTTCTATTCGCCTGACCCGAGTCATCCAAGGATGGGGAATCCTGCTTTTCGCCGTCCTGTTGAATGCTTGCGCTGGCAGACAACCGGCACCCGACCTCATCAAGAATGCCGATGATCCGCTGATTAACCAAATCTACGCTGCCATCGACATTACCCGCATTAGCGATACGGAACTCTTCGACAAGATGGCCGCCAGTGACGTGATCTACCTGGGGGAGAACCATGACAATACCCACCATCATGCGATCCAGATGAGCACGATCAAGGCATTGGTCGAACGCGGGTTGAGACCAGCGATCGGTTTCGAGTTTTTTTCTCGCGAACAGACCTCTCGGCTAATTCAATTCCAGCAGAGCCCGGACAAGTTCCATGAGCAAGGCGCCAAACATTCGGCGGAGCAATTGCTGAGAGACCAGCTGGGCTGGGGTGACAGTCGTGATGACGATTGGGCCCACCTGTTTCCGCTTTTAAAGTATGCGCGCGAACATAAGCTTCCGGTGTTTGGAGCCGACCTGAACTCAGGCCTGCGCAAACAGCTAGCGAGATACGGCTATGATGGTTTGAACGGCGTGGAAAAGCTGTTGATACCAGCGACGGATTTCAAGGATGATACTTACCGCGAGTACATGTTCCAGAGCTTCACGGTTGCACACTGCGGCTGGCGCGACGATGGCTACCTGGAAAAGCTATATCAGACCTGGTTGTTGCGCAACGAAGCCATGGCCCAGTCCATCGTTGCCATGCATACAGCCACTCCCGATCAGCCCGTCGTGATAATCCTGGGTGGTGCACATACGGAGTACAGCATGGCGGTTTTCGAGCGTGTCGCCAGCAAGAACAGCGAGTTGAAACAGCTTAACCTGCGCCTGACTTCGGTTGCCGGGTCTCCCCTCCCGGCCCGTGACTACTTCCTGCCCCTGCAGATCGACGGTAAATCATATGGCCCGCCTTATCAGTATGTCTGGTTTACCGCGCGCATGCCGGAGCGTGAGGATCCCTGTAAGGCCTTTCTCAAACACAAGAAAGAGAGTGCAAAGCACGGCCAGAAAAAAGAGGCCGGGGACAAGCCGGCGGAGTAAAGCACCAAACGTTAACAACTAAAACTGCTTCAATAATAACCGATGACCCATTGCGGGCACTCGTAGCACTGATTCAGGTCGCCGGTGGTGGTAATTTCGAGCAGCTCGGTGCCCTTTAACCGTAGCGCCTTGTCGATCGTCTGCCCGGCTTGTCGGTCTCGGTAACGCTCTCCGCGCCCGCCGCAGACGGCCCCGCGAGCAGACCATATCGGTCTGGCCAACAGCGGGACCTGGCCGGATCAAGAATCCGGTTCCTGCCCTGTCAGCGGCAGGTAGATGTGGACGGTGGTGCCAGCATCGGGCTGCGACTCGATTTCGATCGTGCCGCCATGGTCTTTGACGATAGATTCGCACAGGGTGAGACCCAGGCCGCTTCCGCGATCGATCGACTTGGTGGAGTAGAAGGCATCGAATATGTGTCTCTGCGCCTCCTCGTCCATGCCGCACCCGTTGTCACGGATGGCCAGGTGTATCCGATCGTTTTCGGCATGGGTGGATATGGTTATCACCGGCACCCGGTCGGTGGTCCCTTCCACCGCGTCGGTCGCATTGACCAGCATGCTCATAATGACCTGGATTAATTGTTCCTCGTTACCCTCCACCGGCGGCAATTGAGTGTCCAGTTCCAGGGCGCAGCCGACTTTAAGCAGCCGCTTGTCGTAACGCATGAGTCGATAGGTGGTGCGGATCAGCTGGTTTAGATCGAGCAGCTC
>JAACFA010000221.1 GCA_009937625.1 Gammaproteobacteria bacterium
CGATGGTTTGCGAGCTTTCGGCGAGGTCGTTGACATCGGGCGCGGCACCGAACAGCGTGACTTCGTCGCCGACGCGGAGCCCTGTCAGCTCGCTGACGTCGACGGTGATCATGTCCATCGACACCCGGCCGACGACGTCGCACAGCTGGCCCTTGATCTCGACCTGCGCGGTATCGACCTTGTGCCGCGGGTAACCGTCGGCGTAGCCGGCCGCGATCACGGCGATGGTCATGTCGCGCGGGCAGGTATAGGTGTTGCCGTAGCCGATGACATCGCCGCTTTTATGAACATTCACCGCGAGCAGGATCGATTTCATCGTCATCACCGGCCGCAACTCGCGTTGCGCGGTCTTGCGATCCGACATCGGGTCGGCGCCGTAGAGCGCGATCCCGGCGCGTGCCCACACGCGGTGCGCGTCCGGCCAGCCGAGGATGCCCGCCGAGTTGGCGATGCCCCACTCGTAGCCGTCCAGGTCGAGCGAACGCACGTTTTCGATCTGCGAGCTGGTAAAGGAGCATTCCAGATCGTCGGCATTGGCGAGGTGGGTCATCAGGCGGATGTTGCCGAGGGTGTTCAGATCACCGAGCCGGGACAGCACCTCGCGCGTGGCGTCGGTCGGGAAACCGAGCCGGCCCATGCCGGAATCGATTTTGAGCCAGACGTCGAGGTCGTTCAGGTCGCCGCCGTCGCGCAGGCAATCGAGGTGGAACGGGTGATGCAGCACCGGGTCGATACCGAGGCCGATGCAGGCCTGCAACTCGACCGGGGTGGTAAAGCCGCCCAACACCAGGATTTTCTGCTCGATGCCGGCCTCGCGCAGCGCCAGTGCCTCGCCGACCGCCGCCACCGCGAAGGCATCGGCGTCGTCGAGCGTGTGCGCCACTTCGACCGCGCCGTGGCCGTAGGCGTCGGCCTTGACCACGGCAATCAGCCGGTTGCCGCCCGCGGCCTGTTTGAGATACCGGTAATTGTGCTTTAAAGCTTCGAGGTCGATTACTGCACGTGGATGCCGGTTTGCGCCATGGCTATTCAAACTCGCCCCCGCCGTAATCATCGAACGCGAGGTTCTCGAAGCGCGTGTATTGCCCGAGGAAGGCCAGTTTGACCATGCCGATCGGGCCGTTGCGCTGCTTGCGGATCAACAGTTCGGCGACGCCCTTGTCGGCGCTATCCTGGTTGTAGACTTCATCCCTGTATATAAAAAGTATGACGTCGGCATCTTGCTCGATACTGCCTGACTCGCGCAGATCGGACATCACCGGGCGCTTGTCGGGGCGCTGTTCGACGCTGCGGTTGAGCTGCGACAGCGCGACGACCGGCACGTTCAACTCCTTGGCGAGCGCTTTGAGCGAGCGCGAAATCTCCGAGATCTCGGTGGCGCGGTTTTCGGTGGTCCCGGCTACCTGCATCAGCTGCAGGTAGTCGATAACGACGAGATCGAGACCATGCTCGCGTTTCAGGCGCCGGGTGCGCGCGCGCAGCTCGGTCGGCGTCAGTGCCGGCGTGTCGTCGATGAACAGCTTGGCCTTGGACAGCATGTTGACCGACGAAATCAGCCGCGGCCAGTCGTGGTCGTCGAGCCGGCCGGTGCGCAGGTTATGCGAATCGATGCGCCCGAGCGAGGACATCATGCGCAGCGCCAGCTGCTCGCCCGGCATCTCCATGCTGAACACGGCCACCGAGCGCTCGTTGTTCAGCGCCGCGTGCTCGGCGATATTCATCGCAAACGATGTCTTGCCCATCGACGGGCGTCCGGCAACGATCACCAGGTCCGAATTCTGCAGGCCCGAAGTCTTGTCGTCGAACAGGTTGAAGCCGGTGGCAACCCCGGTAATCGCTTCCTTGTTACGGTACATCTCCTCGACGCGCTTGACCGCGCGCCCGAGCAGGTCGTTGATCGCCTCGAAACCCTCGCGGTTGCCGGCGCTCTGCTCGGCGATCATGAACACCTTGCGCTCGGCCTCGTCGAGCAGGTCCTTGCTGGGGCGGCCGTCGGCATTGTAGGCGCTGGCGGAGATCTCGTTGCCGATCTGGATCAGGCTGCGCAGCACCGAGTACTCGCGCACGATATTGGCGTAAGCCTTGACGTTGACCGCGGTCGGGGTGTCGTTGGCGAGGATGCTGAGGTAAGCCAGCCCACCGATATTCTCGAGCTCGCCCCTGGATCCCAGCCATTCGGAGACGGTAACCACGTCGTAGGGCTTGTCGTCTTCCGCGAGCGCGGCGACAGCCCTGAAAAGCAGGCTGTGATCGTGGCGGTAAAAGTCCTTCTCGTTGACGATATCGGCGATATCGTCCCACGCGCGGTTATCCAGCATCAGCCCGCCGATCACCGACTGCTCCGCTTCCAGCGAATGCGGCGGGACCTTGAGGTCGTCGACGCGCTGGCTCAGCTCGGCCACGCGGGAGGTGATTTCAGACATCGATTGGATTCAGGAACTTCGACATGGACCGGTAATGATAAACCTTTTTCACCGGGGCAGAAACGGCAAAGGCTGCCAAATCGGCAGCCTTTCGTAAAAAATCACAATTCGGGCTTTATTCTTCGCCGATGATGTTGACCGTGACCTGGGTATCGACGTCGGTGTAGAGATGGATATCGACGATGTGCTCGCCGGTAACCCGCAGTGCGCCTTCGGGCATGCGCACTTCGCTCTTCTGTACATCGCCGCCCATGGCCTCGATCGCATCGCAAACGTCGCCGACGCCGATCGAACCGAAGAGTTTGCCCTCGGAGCCCACGCGTGCAGTAATTTCGACCACGCCCAGGGCCTCGATTGCCTGCCTGCGGCTTTCCGCGGTGGCCAGCGCCTCGGCGGCGGCCTTTTCCAGCTCCGCGCGCTGCGCCTCGAATTCCGCCAGGTTTTCGGCCGTTGCCATCTTGGCCTTGCCCTGCGGCACCAGGTAGTTGCGCGCAAATCCGGACTTGACGTTGACCTTGTCACCGACCGAGCCCAGGTTTTCAATATTTTCCATCAGGATAACTTCCATCGGAGCACCTCTTTTTCAACTAAATTAACGTTATTGCGGGTTTTCAGACTTTTTCCTGAAACCCAGCCAGTTATCGATGATCCCGGTGATCGCGGTCAATATGCCCGTGATCTGCCAGGTAAACACCAGCAACAGGTAGAACAGGACCAGCAACGGGTAAGCCTGTTTCTTCGTCGCCAGCTTCGAATGCACCACGGCAATGCCCTGGAACATGAACGCGATAACTACCAAAAAAGCAAAACTAATCAACCATTCCTGTTGCAAAAACAGTCCCAGCGGGATGATCACGACCGCCATCAATGCCGCGGGCCTGCCCAGTTCCAGCGCGCGAAACTCCTGGCCAAATCCTGTCGAGCCGGCAAGCTGCGCCTGCAGCCAGCGGGCGATAAAAATCACCAGCATGTACATCAGGTAAAGGCTCGACGCCAGCAGCAGCATCATCAGGCCGACGAACTGCATCACCTGCTGCGCTTCTTCCTGGCTCAGCTGCGCGTCGCCCTCCCCGCGCTGGACCATCTGGGCCATCCAGTTCGACTCCAGATCGGTCCAGAACAGGTACTGGAACGCGATCACCAGTATCCCGATCACGATCCCGGCCAACAGCGTCATGGCCAGCGACTTGGTGCTGCGCAGAACCTGGGCCAGCACAATTACCGGCAGCCACTGCAGCAGGGCCATCGAAATCCCCGGTTCGGCCGACTTCAATCCGAGCCAGGCGGCCAGCGACAACACCAGGGCCGCAACCGCGATCACTTTAAGGCCGGAGGCCGAGCCCTGGGTCAGGATGATCAATCCGACCAGCACCACCGCCAGCAGGTTGGTCACGAACGCCAGCACCACGCTGACGGCCGAGTAACCCAGCACCGGCACGATGAACACCGCGATTATCGCCAGCAGGCCGACGACCGCCGTCGCCTGGTATGGTCCCTTCAGGGTAAATTTTGCCAGTGCCAACATCGTGACACCCCCCGAGCCTATTTCAGTTTGTGCTGATCGGTGTAGGGCAACAGCGAAAGAAACCGTGCGCGCTTGATCGCGGTGGCCAGTTGGCGCTGATATCTTGCCTTGGTTCCGGTGACGCGGCTCGGCACGATTTTACCGGTTTCGGTAATGTACTCTTTCAGGGTTTCCAAATCCTTGTAATCGATCTGATCGATGCCTTCCGCGGTGAACTTGCAGAAGCGCTTACGGCGAAAATAACGTGACATGGCTACTCTACTCCTGCTTCGGCGGTAACTGTTTCGGGCTCATCGACAGGCTCGGCGTCGGCGACGACTTCCTCTGTGCTCACTGTTTCGGCTGCTTCCGCCGCTGGCGCCTCGGGTTCGCTTGCGGCCGGCCTGCGTTCGGTCTTGCCCGATTCCTCGCGCTCGACTTCCTTCATCATGGCCGATTTTTCGGTTACGGCCTCCTTGCAGCTCAGCGTCAGGTGGCGCAACACCGCGTCATTGAAGCGGAAAGCGGATTCGATTTCGTCGAGAATTTCCTTGGCACACTCGATATTCATCAGCACGTAATGCGCCTTGTGAATCTTCTTGATCGGGAATTCGAGCTGACGGCGACCCCAGTCTTCTTCACGATGAACTTTACCACCGGAATTGGTAATCATGCTGCGATAGCGTTCCACCATCGCGGGCACCTGCTCACTCTGGTCAGGGTGGACCAGAAACACGATTTCGTAATGTCTCATTGGCAAGGAGCGATTCGCCGTACCGTGGTGCGCCGAATCAAGGAGCGCGGATTGTACCCGACCGTCACATTAGCTGCAAGGGTTCAGGGCATCGTTTCTCGCAGAGGCGCGGAGAACGCAGAGAACGCGAGGGATTAGCGAGGAATCCTGGATTGGGGTATAAATCCAGGAAGAAAACATTGACCCTGAGTCGAATCCTCGCAAATCGCTCAGTCTCGGATTTACCAATCCTCCCCTGCGCTCCCCGCGTCCTCTGCGCCTCCGCGTGAACCCTTCCTGGGAATATCTACTTGCCGGAATTTCGGGAACGCAGGATCTCGTAGAGACAGACCCCGGTCGCAACCGACACGTTGAGGCTTTCCACCTGGCCCAGCATCGGCAGCTTCACCAGGTGGTCGCAGGATTCCAGCGTCAGCCGCCGCAACCCGGCGCCTTCGGCGCCCATCACCAGCGCGACCGGGCCCGCGTAATCATGGTCGTAAAGGCTGGCTTCGGCGCTGTCGCTGGTACCGTATATCCAGACCCCGGCCTGCTGCAGGTCTTTCAGGCAGCGCGCGATATTGGTCACCTCGATCAGCGGCACGGTTTCGGCGGCGCCGGCAGCCACCTTGCGCACCGTCGGGTTGAGCTTGACCGAACGATCCTTCGGGATAATGAGCGCATCGACGCCGCAGGCGTCGGCGGTACGCAGGCAGGCGCCGAGATTATGCGGATCCTGTACGCCGTCGAGCACCAGCAGCAGGGTTCGATCGTTGATGCCCGTCAGGCATTGCGCGAAACTGGTCACCGGCTCACCGGTACGAGTCTCGAGGACGCAGCCCTGGTGTTTGTCGCTGCCGCAGCGCTCGTTCAAGCGTGCCCTGCTCTCGAGCGTTACTTCGACGCCGGCTTCGCGCGCCTGGTCAATCAGCTTCAGCAGGCGCGGATTAGGCTTATCGATACAGAATAATGCGAGACAGTGCTGCGGCGCCTGCATTAGCCGCCGCGAGATCGCATGGATGCCGTAGATAAAGCTGGTGCTCATCTGGATCGGTTGCGCTTTCCGGTCTTTCTCCTGGGCTTGCCTTTTTTATCCTTTTTGCGCTTTCGCCCGGGCTTTACATCGGGGCTTTCACCAATGACGCCGACCAGGTCGAAGTCGATCTTGCGGTCTTCCATGTCGACCCGGACGACTTCGACCATGAGCCGGTCGCCGAGCCGATAGTGGCGCCCGGTCAGTTCGCCGACCAGGCGGTGATGCGCGGGATCGAAATGGTAGTAATCCCGCTTCAGTGCGGTCACGTGCACCAGCCCGTCGATCAGCAGGTCGTCGAGCTGCACGAACAATCCGAAATTGGTCACCGAGGTCACGATACCGTGGTACTGGTTGCCAATGTGTTTCTGCAGGAATTCGCACTTGAGCCAGTCGGCGGCGTCGCGCGTCGCATCCTCGGCACGGCGCTCGTAGCGCGAGCAGGATTCGCCGAGCGCGGTCATCTGCCCCAGGTCATAGCCGAAACCGGCATTGTCCTGGTGCCTGATCCAGTGCTTGATGGCGCGATGCACCAGCAAGTCGGGGTAGCGCCGAATCGGCGAGGTGAAATGCGCGTAATCCTTCAGCGCCAGGCCGAAATGGCCGATCTTCGTATTCGGGCTGTAGCTGGCCTGCAGTAAGGTACGCAGCACCACGGTCTGGATCATGTCGGATTCCGGGCGCTGGCGCGCCTGTTCGACAATTTTGGCAATATCGGTCGGCGTCGGATTCTCGGTGCCCAGCGGGATGCCGAAACTGGCCAGGAATTCCTGCAGGTTGGGCAGCTTGTCGACGTTGACACCCTCATGGATGCGATACAGCGTCGGCATTTTTTGCTTTTTTAGCATGCGCGCGGCGCAGATGTTGGCGGCGATCATGCATTCCTCGATCAGCAAATGCGCCTCGTTGCGCCGGTACGGCACGATGGCCTCGATCTTGCGCTCCCGGTTGTACTTGAATATCACCTCCCGGGTTTCGAATTCGATCGCGTGGCGGCGGCGGCGCGCACGTGCCAGCGCGCGATAAACCTGGCGTAAATGCTGCAAATCGTCGAGCACGCCCGCGATCGGTTGATTGCCGGGCTTGGCGCCGTCGAAAACCACCGCGGCGACGTCTTCGTAGAGCAGGCGCGCGTGCGAATGGATCACCGCCTCGAAGAAGTCGAACTGCTTGATCGTGCCCTGCTCGTCGATGTCCATCGAACACACCAGGCACAGGCGGTCGACCTCGGGTTTCAGCGAACACAGTCCGTTCGACAGGATCTCGGGCAGCATCGGGATCACCTCTCCCGGAAAATAAACCGAGGTGCCGCGCAGTTGCGCCTCGCGGTCGAGCGCCGAATCGACTCCGACATAGTGCGCCACGTCGGCGATAGCAACGTAGAGCCGATAACCTTTGGCCAGTGGTTCACAGTAAACCGCGTCGTCGAAATCTCGTGCATCGACGCCGTCGATGGTGACAAACTTGAGCGCGCGCAGGTCGCGCCGCCCCTTTTTATCCGCCTCTGCCACCTCCTCGGTAAGCGTGCGGACCGACTGCAGCACATCGTCGCCCCACTGGTGCGGAATATGGTGCGTGTTAACCGCGATGGTGACTTCCATTCCCGGTGCGTTTTCCTGACCCAGCACGCGCTCGATCAGGCCGATGGGCTGGTTGTGTTTCGA
>JAACFA010000039.1 GCA_009937625.1 Gammaproteobacteria bacterium
CAGCCCGCATCGCCGCCAACGCGCCGGTCGCGGTGCGCCAGGCCAAGCAGGCAATCCATCGCGGTCTGCAGATGTCGCTGGCCGACGGGCTCGGATTCGAAATCGAAGCCTACAATCGCACGGTGCCGACCGAAGACCGGCGAGAAGGGGTGCGTGCCTTCAACCAGAAACGATCACCAGAATTCAAGGGGAAGTAACCAGTCATGTCGAACGAAGTCATTTTGACCTGCGCCGTCAGCGGCGGCCATAACAATCAGGCCAAGCATCCGAACTACCCGATCACGCCAGAACACATCGCCAACGACTGCATCGATGTCGCCAGGGCGGGCGCCGCGATCGTGCATATCCACGTGCGTGATCCCCAGACGGGCATGCGCTCGGGTGACCCGGCGCTGTTTCGCGAGGTGGTCGAGCGCATCCGGGATTCCGGCTGCGACGTGCTGATCAATCTGACCACCAGCGAGGGCGCGCGCTTTGCTCCGGGCGAGGAGGATGCCGCGGTCGGCGGGCCCGGGACCACGCTGGTGCAGCCGCTGGAGCGACTGCATCACGTCGAGGAACTGCGGCCCGATATCTGTACTCTCGATGTCGGTACCTTCAATTTCGGCGAATCCATTTTCGTCAACACGCCGGCGCATTTGCGCATCATGGCGAAGCGTATCCAGGAGCTTGGCGTGAAACCGGAAATCGAGGTGTTCGAACCGGGACATATCATGTTCGCGCACAAGCTGATCGAGGAAGGACTGATCGACGCGCACGCTTCCCCGGCGACGCCGGAGATTCTGAGTGTCATGAAAGGCTTGTTACCCGGGAACGCGAACTGGAGCGCTTTCGGCATTTCGCGCATGGAATTTTCAATCGTGGCCCAGGCCGCGAGCCAGGGTGGCAACTGCCGTGTCGGTCTCGAAGACAATCTCTACCTCGACAAGGGCGAGTTTGCGAGCAACCTGCAGCTGGTCGAACGCGCTGTGCGCATCATTCGGGAGCTTGGTCGCGAGCTGGCAACGCCGCGGCAAGCGGCCGAACGCCTGGGGATAAAACGTTAGGCATGGCAAGGCTGTACCTGATTCGACACGCCCAGTCGGCGAACAATGCAATCTGGGACGGCAGCGACCATATGGCTGGGCGCGCGCCCGATCCCGAGATTACTGAAATTGGTCATCGGCAGGCGCACACGCTTGCCGAACACATGTCCCACCCGCATGCGGAAGTGCGTCAGCATCCTTTTATACCAGCAGAAGAATTTCACTTTGGCTTGACCCATGTTTACTGCAGCCTGATGACACGCTCGATTCTGACTGCCGAGTATATTGCCAACGCCTGTGGTCTCGAGCTGCAGGCACTTTCCGATGTTTTCGAGAAATACGGCATTTACGATGTCGGCAATGATGGAAACCTGCAGGGCCTACCGGGCCCCGGCCGGGATTACTTCACACAGCGATTTCCACGACTTAAGCTACCGCAGGAGTTTAACGACGATGGCTGGTGGAATCGACCAGTCGAGAACGAGTCTGCGTTTATCGCGCGTATGCAAAAAGTAGTGGGCGAATTCAGGCAGCGACTGGATCAGAGCGATGAAACGATTGCGCTGGTGGCGCACGGGGATTTTATCGATCAGTTCGTCAACGAGCTTATGGGCGTGGTAAGACACCAGCCCAACTATGATAATCACTGGGTTGCCAACTGGGCCTTTCACAACACGTCGATTTCGCGCATCGATTTCGTCGACGGTGCGCATAATGTCGTTTACATGAATCGAATCGACCATCTGCCGAACGAGCTGGTGACCTGGTAATGAGTTACGCGCTTACAGCTGATCAGGTCGATCGATATCAACGGCAATCGACGCAGCCAGGCATTGCGTTTCAATAGCTGGCTATATTTCCTGCAGTCATTGGAATGGCGGCGTTAGGCCAGTCCCAGTGCCTGCTTTCGCTGGTTGGCCCAGGTTCGCAGCACCTGGTCGATGGCGAGCCCGATAAAGGCGACACACAGACCCAGCACCAGGCCGTTGCCGACACCGTCTTTGTCAGACAGGGATTTGAGAATCAATTGCCCGAGATCGTCGGTGCCGATCAGCGCGCCGATGATAACCATCGACAGCGCGAAAACCACGGTTTGATTAATCCCGAGCGCCATGTGCGGAAAGGCCATCGGTAGTTCGATAGCCAGGTAGCGCTGCACACGGTTGACACCGGACATAGAGCCGGCTTCATGCAACTGCGGCGGTACGCTCAGCAGACCCTGGATCGTGTAGCGCGTCGCCGGGACCGTGGCGTAGACCACGATTGCGATCAGCACCGAGGTATCGGTGACACCGAACAGCATCATCACCGGAATCAGGTAGATGAACGATGGAAAGGTCTGGAAGGTATCGCAAATTGTCAGCATGATGCGGGTGGTCACCGGATTCTGCGCACACAGGGTTCCCATGACGACTCCGATAAAGGTCGAAATCAGCACCGATAGCGTCATCAGGTAGGCGGTGATCAGCGCCCGGTCCCACCACTCGGTCAGCGCGATGAACAGTAGAAAACCGCCAACGGCCAGGCCGACTCTCGCACCGCCGACAATGTATCCGATTCCCATTGCCAGCACGAAAGTCGCGGCCACCGGCATGGCCAGGTAAGCGCTCTTGACCGGGACCAGTACCTCGACGATAAACCACTCGTTAAAACTCTTGAGCGCGTAAAAGAAAGTATCCCAGACCCAGTCGACCCCGGCCTGCCAGAAATCCTGGGTCGTAATACCTTTATTGTGCGGAATCAGGTAGAGATAATTGAATCCTTCCTTGAATACCAACGAGCCGATTAATGCCAGGAGGACACCAACGATGAAAACTACGCCGAACATCAACGAAAACTTGTGCCGCTCGACAAACGACAGGTCGGCGAAGTAATCGACTTGCTTGTCGGCCCAGGCGAGTGACAGCCGATCGAGCATAATTGCAATCAGGACGATACAAACGCCGAGTTCGAGTGCGAGCCCGATCCTCAGCTGGTTCAACGCGATCAGTAAATTGTTACCGAGCCCCTTGGCGCCAATTAGGGATGCGATTACCACCATCGCCAGACAGGACATGATGACCTGGTTAACCCCGATCAGGATATCCCGCCGGGCAGTCGGAATCAGCACTTTGAACAACAGTTGCCGGTTGTTGCATCCGCTCATCAACCCTGCCTCGGCGATCTCGGGCGATAATTTCTTAAGACCCAGTATGGTCAGGCGCACCATTGGCGGGGTGGCGAAAATCACGGTTGCGATGGCGCCCGCATGATCGCCGATACCGAAAAACACCACGACCGGGACCAGGTAGGAAAAGTGCGGCATGATTTGCATCACGTTGAGTATCGGGTTCAGCACCATTTCCACGTATTTGTTCCGGAACGCCCATATACCGAGCAACAGGCCGAGTAAGACCGACATCGGCGCGGCGATCAAGACGAAGGACAGGGTTTCCATCGAGGGTTCCCATTGCCCGAATACCGCGATGTAGACGAAGGTAAACCCGACAAACAGCGCCAGCCGCGGTCCTTTCAGTGCGTAACCCAGAATCGCGGCACCGCCGGCAACCACGGTCCATGGCAATGCCGGCCAGCGCGCCCACTCGTTTTCAGTCGCCCAGTCCCAGCCGGTGAAGGTGACAATGGTCTTGACGCCGCCGAGAAAGATTTCGCGAACAAATTCGATCATGAACAGAACCACACCCGAAGCCGATCGGGTGAACTGGTTCATCAGCGGCTTTTCTTCATATTCCTCGATATCCGGGTCCCAGACGTCGATCAGCCACCAATCGAACATGACGTAGTCGACGCCGTTGTTGATGATGAGCGGAAGCTCCTTGATCAACGGTGGCAACCGCCAGAACCAGTTGCCTTCGGAGGGGGTAATGACTACGCATAAAATCAGGAAAAAAATGACCAGCAGAATGAACTGCAGGTACTTCTTTTGCCGCAGCGCTTCGATCATGACGTTTTTTCGGCCGCGTGGTCGGTGTGGCCGCCAAACAGGACGTGAACAATATGCGAAGCATGCAAAGCGCCGACGGTCTCACCAGCCGCGTCGACCACCCGAACCGCTTTGCCGGCGTTTAGCACGGCTTCGGCCACGGTCTCGATGATGGCATCCTGTTGCACGTCGAAATCGCTGAAGTCTTCGCCGGGATCGAAAGCATCCATGACCGACTTGATTTTGAGCACCTTTTCGCGCGGCACTTCCTCGGTGAACTTGCGCACGTACTCGGTGGCCGGGTTGAGCACGATATTGGCCGGGGTATCGAGTTGCTCGATGATGCCGTCCTTCATGATGGCGATGCGATCAGCCAGGCGCAGCGCTTCGTCGAAGTCATGGGTAACGAACAGAATAGTCTTGCCGAGCACATCCTGCAGGCGCAGAAACTCGTCCTGCATCTCCTTGCGGATCAGCGGGTCGAGCGCGGAAAACGGTTCGTCGAGAAACCAGATATCGGGCTCGATCGCGAGCGAGCGGGCGATGCCGACACGCTGCTGCTGGCCGCCCGAAAGCTGCCGCGGGAAATAGTTTTCGCGGCCGGTTAGACTGACCAGATCCACCATTTCCTTGGCCCGCTGCATGCTCTCCTGGGTGCTGACCCCCTTTACCTGCAAAGGAAAAGCGATATTTTCCAGCACGGTTTTGTGGGGTAACAGCGCAAAACTCTGAAAAACCATGCCCATCTTGTTGCGGCGCAGTTCGATCAATTGCTTGTCGTTCATCGCCAGTATGTCTTCGCCTTCGATGTATATCTTACCGGCGGTTGCCTCGTTCAGCCTGGAAATACAGCGCATCAGCGTCGACTTGCCGGAACCCGACAGGCCCATGATGATCAGTAATTCGCCCTCGTAAACCTCGAACGAGGCATTGTTGACTCCGACGATGCATCCGGCTTCATGAAACTTGGCGGCGTCGACAACGCCATTGGCCTGTTGCAGCATGCTGTGCGCATTGTCGCCAAATATCATGTAGACCGACTCACAACGGATGACCGGTTCGTCGGCAGTCGAATCGACAGCTTGCGAAGACATAAGCTTTTCCTCCCCCAGGCTATAAAGCTACCACATTTTTATGAGCGAAGAATAATAACGCCCAAAAAAGAACCCCCTGGCTTGTTGCAACACCAGGGGGTTTCTTACTTCATGCTTCGGTAGATAAGTGCTGGCGGCTTACATGCCGGCCTGAGTCCAGGGCTTCCAGATGGCTTCGTTATCCTTCAGCCACTGCTTGGCGGCATCCTTGTGATCCATCTTGTCGACGTCGACCAGGGCTGCCATTTGACCGATCTGCGGAGTCGTAAACGACAGCTGCGAGAAGATCGTATAGGCATGCGGATGGGTTTTCGGAAATTTGTAGTTCGCGGCTTTCTTCAACCAGCCCTTGGGCGATCCACATTTTCCCTCGCCACCGTCAGCCTTGCGGCAACCGTCGGTGTACGCCGGAAACTCGATGAAGGTAAAACCTTCGGCA
Source organism: Gammaproteobacteria bacterium (assembly GCA_009937625.1). Classification (GTDB taxonomy): domain Bacteria; phylum Pseudomonadota; class Gammaproteobacteria. Next base: position 5,482 of record JAACFA010000039.1, read on the forward strand.
TCGGTGAAGTTCGGTGTCCAGTTGAAGACTACCGTGCCGCGGCCTTCTTTCTTGGCGGACGCAAGCTCGGTCCACAGCGCATCGGCACCACCGGCGAACTTAACGGTCCACTTGTCATCGAGGCCGAGGGCCTTGAGTCGCTCCGGCATCAGGTCGCCGTGCCAGCTTTGCGGGCCTTCGAGCCAGCGGCCCTTGCCGCCGGAATCGGCCGTGGTGAAGTTTTTGTAGCACTCTTCGCTTTTCAGCGCTTCCCAGTTCGGCAGGCCTGGACACAGACCTTTTTCGACGACCCAGGTCGGAACGCCCATTTCTTCGAGCGTGGTCGCCGCGTGGGTACCGGCATCGATCACGCCGCCCTTGGTCATTGCGTTGTAGAACGACTTGCCGAAGGTAGACTGCCAGACTTCGTGCGATATCGTGACATCGCCGTTGCGGATCGACTCGTAGACAGCCTGGGAATCGGCAGGCACGTACTCGACGTTATCGCCGATGCTTTCGAAAATGCCGCCAATGACGTAAGCCATGACAATCTGGCTCGACCAGTTGTGAATCGGGATGACGATCGGCTTGGTGCTGTCTTTGGCGTTGGCAACGTTGGAAAATCCAAACGAGGCAACGAGCAGCGACAACGCGGCTAACTTGGTAACAAACTTCATTACAGACTCTCCTCTTTAGTTATAGGTGTAGGAATTATTGCGAACGCTAATCCTACATGAATTTATTTTTTTGTAAAGTACCAAATATGGACCAAAATTGATTAGTTTAGTATCGAGTTGATGGCTAGCAAATATCGATATAAAACAACGGGATATAGCGAAATTAGCTCTACTTTGGGGATTTATCCAGATCTTCAGATCCGGGTAGCAAGCGAGTGAGCATCGGTAGAAATGTACCAAAAAAGTACCATTATAATGATACTCAAAATATCGTTTTCAATCTTTTCGTTCGGGTATATCGACGCGTATTCCGCGAGGAATTTCCGCCTGCTTGTCGTACAGCGGCAATTCGGCCAGCTCGCCGGCATGCAGTTCTCCATCGATGCAACGAACCGTGACCTGGGTGCCCGCGGCGAGCCCGGGTGCATACATCAGTGCGATTCCGATGCCGCTTTGCAGATAGGGGGATATCGCACCGGCGGTTACCCTGCCGGCCGGATTGCCGTCGATGCATACCTCGCCGCCGATATGGGGTTCGGCCTCGCAAAGCAGTCCGCTCAAGCGGGGTTTACGTGACGCATTTGTTAGCGCCTGTTTACCGATAAAGTCACCCTTGTCCTCGTCGATAAACCGGCCGAGCCCGGCGTCGTAGGGCGTCGTCGTATGATCGAAGTCGGAGCCGGCGTTTAGAATGCCGGCCTCGATACGGCGGATATGCATCGAGTCGAGCCCAAACAGCTGCATGCCGAAGGGTTCGCCGGCGGCGGTCAGGTGGCGCCACAGCGCATCGGCATCGTGCTGCGGCTCAGTGTAAAACTCCCAGCCGAGTTCATTGGTGTAACCGGTACGCGTAATCACGACTTCCTGGCCGCCGAACCTGACTCGCGCGATGCCGAAGTAACCGAACGGCTCGGGCATGCCGTCGTCGCTCGCGGCCGCGAGAATTTCCATCGATGTCGGTCCCTGCACCTGGGATACGAAAACCTTCGGGTCGCTGATCTCGACGTCCATGCCGCGCGCATGCGCGCGCGCCCAGCTGTAAAAGTCGCCGTCGGCCTGCGCGTACCAGAACAGATCGGGCTCGAGGCGCAGCAGTACGCCGTCGACGATCAGGCCGCCGTCGTCGTAACAGGCGAGGCCATAACCGCAACGGCCCGGTCTCACCCCGGCCCCTTGAACTGCAGCGGAAATTCCCCGGTATGCAGCACCGCGGCTTTTTGGCGCAACTGCCAGTAGCCTTCCTCGATGTCCAACTGGTCGAAACAGCAGGCCATTTCTCTGCGGTTGTACACACAGTAATGCGGCCCGAACGGGCGTTCGATCATGTGGTAGGGATGACGTGACAGGGAGAAATCCCAACCGGCGCCTGGCATTGGGGTGACTAGATCGCGGGTTTTACCATCGCTGGAGTTCATACTACGGATTTCCTTTGATATAAATATTCCGGAAAAGAAATTTACCATCGGCCGCGTGGTTAAACAATCAATCCGCTGGATCAAGGCAAGCCTGATCGTAACGGTAGCTCTTCGCTTTCTTCTATATTGGTTTTCGTTAGGGTAGTATTGCGCGATTGCAGTTCGATGCATTCATCTTTAGCCGATCTCGAGTATGAACCTGAGCGATCAGACTAGTAACGCCAGTAACCAGAGCTACGAATTACACCCGTTCTGGTGGCTTTATTTCCCCATATTGTTTTTCTGTTTTCGTTACGCGGTATTCTTGTTGACCGATACCGCAACCGGTCTGGAATCCTGGGTTCGTGGTGAATTGGGCCTGGTGGAAAACTTGACCGTACTGTTTTCCGCAGCGGCGTTAATACTCACCGCTGTGCTTATTTTGCGCCTGGGCAGGTCGCTGCCCATCACGTTAAACCTGTTTCTCGTCGTTTACTGCCTGGGCTGCCTGTATTTCGCGGGTGAAGAAGCAAGTTGGGGTCAGCATTGGTTCGGCTGGGAAACCGGCGATTACTTCCAGCAAGTCAATGACCAGCAGGAAACCAATCTTCATAACACATCGATCTGGCTCGATCGAATACCCAAGGCAGTGGTCTCCCTCGCCATTTTTATCGGCGGCATCATTGCACCGCTGTATTTTCGTTCTCGGGGAAGGCAAGTTGATTATCAGGCCCCGTTCTGGTGGTTGTGGCCAACCTGGGTTTGCCTGCCCACCGCGGTTTTTGCTATAACGGTAACCTGGCCGGGCAAAGTCGAACGTTATACCGATTTAAGTTTTTATTTCGAGCTGTCCAACGAGATGAAAGAATTTTACATAGGCTACTTTTTCTTGCTGTTCATCGTATCGCTGGCAAAACGACTTGATCGCATGCACCAGCAAGGTACGGAATTTTCCCCGGCGTAAGCGGCGCCGGCCAACGGCCTGCGGTCAGAGTAAATCCAGGATGAAAAAAATCCAGCATCTCGTATTGACGCGATTCAATCTGCGTTTGTCCAGTCGTTCCGAACGTTGGGGTGTTGATAAATCTGGCAACCCAATTGATCACGATCAGTGGCTACAGCATCGCTTCGATCTTTTCGAGCGCTATTGCCTGCCATCGATGGCGGCGCAAAAAAACCCGGACTTCCAGTGGCTGCTTTTTTTCGACAGCGCGACTGCGGCCCGCGACCGGGAGCGGATCGAAAAGGCCAGAACAATCTGTCCCCAGATCAAGATTTTTTACATTGACGGTACGGATACGAAAGAAGCCGTTTCAAAGGCGATCGAACCGGATACCGGGGTATTGATCACCACCCGGCTGGATAACGACGACGCTTTCCACGAACAGGCGCTGAGTGTGATTCGGGATATGGCCCAGAAAACGCGAGAAAATATATGCATTAACCTGCGCTACGGGTTCGCGTTTAACGGCAGCGATGTAGAAATTGTATCGCATAAGTTCAATCCCTTTTCTTCTTTAGTCGAATTGCGCGAGCAAGGGCCCTTCAATACCGTTTTCGGCGTAAAGCATGGCAAGATAGCTCGTTTGGCGAAGGTAAAACAAATATACACGGCGCCCTACTGGCTGAGCGTGATCCATGACCGCAATATCGCCAATAGAAGTCCGTCGGAATTCCGGCATTTCAAGCTATTCGACTGGCGGGGTTTTCGCCGATACCTGAAACGCTATTTATTACCGAAGCTGCGGCGCTTCTTCTGGCCGCCGCAGGTGCGCAGAGAGTATTCGTTGAAGGAAATACAGGAAATGTTTCATATCAAGACCCAGTAAACTGGGCCTGAACTAGAATGCTGTTCAAGGGACGGGGATAAATTGATTACTCATTAATCACCCGTATCTCCGAAACGTAACCCGTCGGTAAATTGCAAGCGTGGCCCGCGGGGAGCAATCGGCGCTTACTTGTAATCCTGGTAGGACTTTTCCTCGACGATGGTCGAGTTCAGGTGCAGGTTGACCTTTTTCTTGGCGTTAGCGCGCTCGTCGTTGGTGACGTAAGCGTTTGTTGCGCTCCTCGTCGCGGATATCGTCCTCGATTTCCCACAGCGATTCGTTAATCGACTTGAGTTCGGCTGTCAGCGCGGTGATGTCGGCATCGGCCTCGACGGCCTCGTCCCACACCCGGGTCAGCATCTCGAGCTCGGTTTTGACGTTGGCAACCTTGACCGGATCGCTAATGCGTTCCGCCTTGATCTGCAGGATGGTGATCTTGTCGAGTAACTCGCCGGGAGAAATCGGGATCTGGATTTCGTTCATGGCTGGATTGACCGTGTTTCGAGGTCGGCAATATTAACCGCGCGACCGACTCAGCTCAACCGGAATCGCGCGAGCAGGATCGGCAGCAGCATCAGGTTGGCGATTAGCGCGGCGATCATTGCCAGTCCGCATAAAATGCCGAAATAAATCGTCGGGATAAAATTCGATAGCGCCAGGATAGAGAATCCCAGCACCACGGTGACCGAGGTGTAGTACATCGCGTGAGCGATACTGCCGTGGCAGCGTTTGATCGCTTCCCAGTGGCTGCCGTCCCGTAAAAACTCCTCGCGAAAGCGATGGACATAGTGAATCGAATCGTCCACGCCGATGCCGATATTGATGGCGGCGATAGTGATGGTCATGATGTCGAGCGGGATTCCGATCCAGCCCATCAGGCCGAGGATCAGCCCGGCGGCGATGATATTGGGCACGATAGCGGCCAGCGACAGGCGCACCGCCCGGAACAGCGCGATGAACATCAGCAGGATCGCGCCGAAGACCGCGCCCAGGGTCAGAATTTGCGAGCGGAACAGGCTTTGCAGCAGGTTATTGTAAAGCACCGCCATGCCCGAGATGGTGACCTGTTCCGGCGCCAGCTCGTAGTCGTTTGTCAGGTCGAAATATATCTTATCGATCAGTTGCTGGCGTCGCAACGACTTGTCGGATTCGTAGAGCCGGATACTGAAACGCAGCTGGTTACCGTCCTTTGACAGGTAGGGTTCTATCAAAGCCTGTTTGACCTCCGCGGGCAGGCGCTTGAAGACGACGGCCAGCTTGAAGTCATTGTATGGCCTGCCGTCGTTCAACGACTCCAGCATTTGCATGCCGGTGTGTACCGACAGCACCTTACCGGTTTCCGGCAACCCGTCGAGGTATTCGTGGATACGTGCGACCTCGCGCAGACCGTCGCGATTGAACCAGTAACTGTTCGACGTGATGTCGCCGTCCGCGTAGTACTCGTCCTCGGTTACCACCTCGTCGGCCGGCGCGTCGATAATGACGTCCATCGGCGTGGTGCCACCGAGTTTGGTATCGATCAGGGTCATGCCCTGGTATATCTCGGTGCTTTCCTTGTAGTAATCGATAAAGCGGTTTTCCACTGACAGCCGCGGGATGCCGGTGAGCGCGATGATGATCAGCCCGAGGAAAATCAGCAGCGTGGCGCGGGTGCGATGATGAATAAAATTCGCCATCGAGGCGGTGACCGCGCCTGTCAGGTCCTTCTTGATGCGGGTGTTCAGACGCGGCAACAGCATCAGCGCGGCCGGGAACAGGGTGAAGGCGAGCACGAAGGATACGGAAATACCGATGATCATCATCCAGCCGAAATCGATAACCGGGCGGATCCCGCTTACCAGCAGCGAGCCAAAGGCGACCATGGTGGTGATGGCGGTGTAGAAACTCGGCGTGAACTTGCTGTGCACGGTTTCGCTGACCAGTTCGTATTGATCGGCCTCGGGCCTGATCGTGGCGAGTTCGCGGTAACGTACTACCAGGTGGATGATCAGCGAAAGCGTGATGATCAGCAGTAGTGAAATGAAATTCGACGATACTACCGTCACCGGCCACTGCGCCCAGCCGAGGTAACCCATCATCGACATCGCGCTGATCAGGCAGACCGCCAGCGGCAACACCACCCAGCGCACCTGGCTGAATGAAAAAGCGAGAATGATCACGATAAACAGCACCACTCCGGCACCGAAAACCTTCAGGTCGCTACGAATGAACTCGATCGAATCCGTGGCGATCATCGGTACTCCGCCGAGATAAAGTGTGGCCTTGCCGCGGTAGCCATCCATGATGCTACGCACGTCCTTGATGGTTTTTTCCAGCCTGATTTTCTGTGCCAGGTTCTCGGTCTTGATTTGAGCCGACAGTTCCTCGAGGCGTTGCTTGCCGTCGGGAATCGTATCCAGCTTGGCATAAAGCTTGTCGCGGCTGTTGATCAAATCGACCAGCTTGCGGTTAGTGACCAGGTTTACCTGCATCGCGGTGGTGTCACCCTGGCTGTTGACCAGCAGGTTTTCATATAGCGGGCTGTGCCGCATTTCTTTCTCGGCGAGCTCGATATCGACGTCGTCGCTTTCCAGCGTGCGCACCTGGCGCGCGATTTCGCCGAGCGTCATCGGCGGGCTATCGACCAGCGGTACGTCGAGCATGCTGATCACGGAATCGACCTGTTCGAGCGCGGCCAGTTCGTCGCGCAGGCGGGTGATATCTGCCCGCACCTCGGTGCTGAACAGCTCTTCCTGCGGGCTATAGGTTACGATCAGGAAATCGTCGGAGCCGTACTGTTCACGGATGCTACGGTAGTATTTCAGGCTGGTATCGTTTTCCAGCACCAGCGAATCGGCCGAGGCGTCGAGTTCGAATGCGGGAATGAATAACAGGAAGTAGACGACAACGATCGTCAATCCGATCAGCGTCACCAGGGGCTGTTTCAAAACCAGCCGATCGTAAACCTCGATTAACCTGGATAGCATGTATCGATTTCCTTACTTGAGGGCCGCATATGCCGCGGAATCAAATCGGCGATAGCCCCATTGGTACTGGGTCAGGTGCTGGCGGACCAGCGCCTCTATCTGGTCGTTCATGTAGCGGGCGCTGCTGACGTCGTCCGCTGCCAGTCGTGCATGCTCTAGCGATCGAATCTGCAGCCCGAACTCACCCGCCGGCTCGCTACGGCACACGTTAGCGATAAAAACGTCACAGTCAACCTTGTTGCACAAGTTGTGCACCAGGGTTGTTGTCGGGGCGCTAACACCGAAAAAGCTCGAATCGATGTAAGCCTTTTTGCCGCCGGGCTTCTGGTCGGGCAGAATCATCAGGTTTTTACCCTCGCGCATTCCGATCAACAGCTGGCGCAAGCCGCGCTTCTTGGTCGGCACCAGGGTGCCGCCGCTGCGCGCGCGAGCCTGCCGCACGAAATCGTCGACCTGCTGATTCTTACGGCGTTTGTAGAGCATGATTACATCGCAATGCTGTCCCAGCCAGACCGCCAGGGTTTCCCAACTGCCGAGGTGGGGCACGAGAATGATCCGGCTACGGCTCGAGCGATTGAACTCCTCGCAGATATCCATGGAGGTAATCTTCTCGAGCACTCGCTCCACCGGCCAGCACCACACCGCCGCCAGTTCGGTCAACGTATAGCAGGTCTGGCGAATGTTTTCGCGATACAGACGTTGTTTTTCGGACTTGTCCAGCTCGGCGAAACACAGGTTTATATTTTCGCGCGCTTGGCGGGAAACCTGGTTCGGGATGGCACGCATGACCAGGCTGGCCAGATCACCGAGCCGGTAATGACTGCGCAGTGACAAATGCGACAGCATCTCGAGCGCGCGCTGAATAGCCGGTTTAGCCAAGTTTTTGTGATTGCTCGATCTTGGCCCAGCTGTCGCGCAACGTCATGGTGCGATTGAAAACGGGTTTATCGCTGGTCGAGTCGTAGTCGCTGATGAAGTAACCCAGGCGTTCGAACTGGTAGGCGATCGGGGTGTCGGCCAAGTCGATCGCTGGCTCGAATTTGGCGTTATCCATGACTAGTTTGGATTCGGGATTGAGCGCCTGGTGGAAATCCGCCGCCGCGCCGGGATTGGGCATCGTAAACAGCCGGTCGTAAAGATTAACCGTGGCGTCGACCGCGTGGCGCGCGCTAACCCAGTGAATCGTGCCCTTGACCTTGCGTCCGTCCGGGCTGCTGCCGCCGCGGCTTTCGGGGTCATAGGTGCAGATCAGCGACTCGATTTCGCCGGCGGCGTTCCTGACGACTTCCTTGCAGGTAATGTAGTAAGCAAAGCGCAGTCGCACTTCGCGCCCGGGGCTCAGGCGGAAGAACTTGCGTGGCGCGTCTTCCATGAAGTCGTCGCGCTCGATATAAATTTCGCGCGCGAACGGTACTTCGCGGGTACCCAGCTCGGGCTTTTGCGGGTGGTTGGCGCCGTCGAAGAATTCTTCCTGGTCCTCAGGGTAGTTCTCGATCACGACCTTGAGCGGATTGATTACCGCCATACGCCGCAGCGCGCGCGCGTTCAAGTCGTCGCGCAGCGCCGTCTCGAGCACGCCCATTTCGATGGTGCTGTTCTTCTTGGTGATGCCGATCATGTCGCAGAAATTAATGATCGATTCCGGCGTGAAGCCGCGCCGGCGCATGCCCGAGATCGTCAGCATGCGCGGGTCGTCCCAGCCGCTGACGTGGCCCTCGGTGACCAGCGCGTTGAGCTTGCGTTTGCTGGTCAGCGAATACTCGAGCTGCAGCCGCGCAAACTCGATCTGGACCGGCCGCGACGGGGTTTCGAGGTTGTCGAGAATCCAGTCGTAGAGCGGCCGATGATCTTCGAACTCGAGCGTGCACAGCGAATGGGTGACGCCCTCGATCGAATCCGACAGGCCGTGGGTGAAATCGTACAGCGGGTAAATGCACCAGTCGTCCCCGGTATTGTGATGGGTGACGTGCCGAATCCGGTACAGCACCGGGTCGCGCATCTTGATATTGGGCGAGCTCATGTCGATCTTGGCCCGCAGCACGTGCTCGCCGTCCGCGTACTCGTCGTTCTTCATCGCCTCGAACAGCTGCAGGTTTTCATCGACGCTGCGGTCGCGGTAGGGGCTTTCCTTGCCGGGTTCGGTCAGCGTGCCGCGGTTGCCGCGGATCTCGTCGGCGCTCTGGCTGTCGACATAGGCCTTGCCCTGCTTGATCAAATCGATCGCGTAGTCGTAAAGCTGGCCGAAGTAATCCGAGGCGAACGGGTTGCTGTGCCATTCGAAACCGAGCCACTGGACGTCGCGCCGGATCGAGTCGATGTATTCCTGTTCCTCTTTTTCCGGGTTGGTATCGTCGAAGCGCAGGTTGCAGTAACCGTTGTAGTCGCGCGCGATGCCGAAGTTGAGGCAGATCGACTTGGCGTGCCCGATATGCAGGTAGCCGTTGGGCTCCGGCGGGAATCGCGTGACGATGGTATCCATCTTGCCGGCGGCAAGGTCGGCGTCGATGATATCGCGGATGAAATTGGAGCTGTCGCTGGCTTCAGCGCTGGAATCGGACATTGGGTAATCTGCATCGAAATCGAATCGCCGGATTCTAACCGATACGCGCTCAAAGCTGAATCGGTTTACCCGGCACTGATTTATATAAAACCTGGATGTCATCCCCGCGAAAGCGGGGATCTTGAAAAGACTGCGTCATACCGAGATCCTCGCTTTCGCGGGGATGACGCGTTATTGAGGATACCTGGACGGTTTTGTCGGAAGTTATTGTGCCGCAATCTGTCATTTCGTTGCGGCGGGGAGATTCGCAGATAGGCTACAATGACCGCTGACATTATACCTGGAGCAAGCCATGCCACGTTTCAATCGACTGTTAATCACCGGCGCCGCGGGCAATCTCGGGCGCGAACTGCGGCGCGGTCTCGAGCCGCTCGCGACGAAACTGCGCATCACCGACCGGGTCGACATAGAAGCCTTCGGTGACCACGAGGAAGTTATGCCCTGCGAGCTGGGCGACTTCGACGCGGTCAGCACCGTCGTCAAGGGATGTGATGCAATCGTGCATTTTGGCGCCGCCCCGGTCGAGCGGCCCTGGGAAGAGGTGCTCGAAAGCTCGATCAAGGGCGGTTATAACGTCTACGAGGCCGCGCGTCGGCACGGCGTCAAGCGTATCGTTTACGCCAGCTCGATACATGCGGTCGGGTACGAGCGCCGCGAGGCCGGTGCCGATACCGACACGCCGCATAATCCCGACACGCTTTACGGCGTATCCAAGTGTTTCGTCGAGGATCTGGGCAAGATGTATTTCAACAAATTTGGCATCGAGTCCGCCATGCTGCGCATCAATTCCTGTTACGAAAAACCGGCGGATCGCCGCCATCTAGCGACCTGGCTCAGCTTTGGCGACCTGGTGCACCTGGTCGAACGCTGCCTGGTTTCCGAGCGTATTGGTTACACCGTGGTTTACGGCATCTCCAACAACCAGGAAGCCTTTTTCTCAAATCACAAGGTCGCGCACCTGGGATATAAGCCGCAGGATAATGCCGAAGACTACCGCGAAGAAGTCGAGGCGAAGGTCGGCGTCGGCGATCCGTTCGATCCTGCGGTCGAATTCGTCGGCGGTTTTCTCGTGCCCTACGGCCACCCCGACGAAGAAGAGCGCATCGAGGTCTGAAACAGCCTCAGGCGGCGCGATGCTGCGTTAAAAACGGCGGAAAAATGCTCACCTACTTGCGAGTACGCTGCGCTTTTTCCGCCGTTTTCGCCTTGCCTCGCACTCGCCTGAGACTGTTTCAGGCTCCCATGATGCTCAAGACTAAAAGTCATCCCCGCGCAAGCGGGGATATCTGAACGATTTCATGGTGTTTGTTACGAGATCCCCGCTTGCGCGGGGATGACCTTAGAATGGCGGGGATGACTGGTTTGAAGCCTACTCCCAGTTGCTGAGGTAGTCCTCGACCGGGGGTAGTTTACGCGGCGGAATGTCGAGTTGTGGTGTGCCCAGGAAGATAAAGCCGACGATGCGTTCGTTTTCGGCCAGGCCCAATTTGCTGCGCACGTAGTCGTCATAGGCGTTGGCGCCGGTTAGCCAGATCGAACCGTAGCCGAGGGCATTACTGGCCAGCAGGACATTATGCGCGGCCGCGCCGGCGCTCAGCATCTGCTCGATTTCAGGGATCTTCTCGCTTTCGACCAGGGAAGCCACCACCACCACGATAAGCGGCGAGCGCAGCGGCTTTTCGCGCTGCTTGGCGAGATATGCGGCATCGACATCGGGTTCGCGCTGCCTCGTAGCCTGCACGAAGATTTCCGACAAACGATAGCGCGCGTCGCCGCGAATGGTGATGAAACGATAGGGGTAGAGGCGCCCGTGGTCGGGTGCGCTCATCGCAACCTGCAGAATTTCGGCCAGTTGCGCGTCGTCCGGCGCAGGATCGTTCAGGGCTTTGGCCGGGGTCGAGAACCGGTTCAGGTGCTTCAGGGCAGCGTTCATATTTAGAGCCGATGGCATTTGGTGTTAAGGCCGCCAATGATACACTTCGGCCTTGCTTGATGAGTAGTATTTCTAAATGATCAGATACCAGATTACCAGCCTCAATCCCGCCAGCCATTATTTCGACGTTTCGATCCGGATCGATAACCCCGACCCGGCGGGGCAGGCGCTGCGACTGCCGAACTGGATTCCGGGCAGCTACATGATCCGCGATTTCGCGCGTAATCTGCTGGATTTGACGGCAAGCTGCGACGATGCGCCGCTCGCGATCGAACAGCTCGACAAGTCGAACTGGTGCGTCGCGGCTTGTGAAGGCCCGCTGATGATCCAATACAAGGTTTATGCGAAGGACCTGTCGGTACGCGCCGCGCATCTCGACGATACGCATGGATATTACAACGGCAGCAGCGTGTTTCTCGAAGTCCTGGGGCGGTCTGACCAGGCCTGCGAGGTTCAGATCGACAGGCCCACGCCGGATTATTGCGCCGGCTGGCGCGTGGCGACGTCGCTCAGGCGCAAGCAGGCCGAGGCCTTCGACTTCGGGCTTTACGAGGCGCTCGATTACGACGACCTGATCGATCATCCGGTCGAGATGGGTGAATTCGTGCACATCGATTTCGAGGCCTGCGGCGTGCCGCACGACATCGTCCTGACGGGGCGGTTCGAATGTGACGGCGATCGCCTGGCCGCGGACCTGAAAAAGATCTGCGAGCATCATATCCGTTTCTTCGGCGAGCCCCCGCCGATGGATTATTACCTGTTCCAGGTGATGGTCGTCGGCGAAGGCTACGGCGGGCTCGAGCATCGCGCCAGCACCAGCCTGGTGGCGAGCCGCGCCAGCCTGCCGAAGCCCGGTCAGGGCGGTGTCGACGACGACTACCGCGATTTTCTCGGCCTCTGCAGCCACGAGTATTTTCATACCTGGAACGTCAAGCGCATCAAGCCCGAGGTTTACCGCCCCTATGATTTGCAGCGTGAGGTTTATAGCGACCTGCTGTGGGCTTTCGAAGGCATCACCTCGTATTACGACGATCTCGCGCTGGTGCGCACCGGCCTGATCGATACCGAGAGTTATCTCGAGCTGCTCGCCCAGACGATGACCAGGGTGCAGCGTGGGCTCGGGCGCACCCGCCAGTCCGCGGCGGAATCCAGCTTCAATGCCTGGACGAAGTTTTACAAGCAGGATGAGAATGCCGCGAACGCGATTGTCAGCTACTACGCCAAGGGCTGCCTGATCGCGGCCTGCATCGATCTCAAGATGCGCGCTGTCAGTGGTGGCGAAAAATGTCTGGACGACGTCATGGCACACTTGTGGCGCGAGTACCTGGAGCATGACAAGGGCGTCGAGCCCGAGCGCATCCAGCAACTGGTCAGCGAGATTAGCGGCGAGGACCTCGGCCAGTTTCTCGATGAGGCTATCTACGGTACCGGCGAGTTACCGCTGGTGGAATTGCTCGACAGCGTCGGCGTCGACGTCATTCAGCGCCCCGCGGCCAACCTGCAGGACAAGGGCGGCAAGGATGCGAACGGCGAGCTGCCGCGGGTCGATTTCGGCGCGATGCTGAAAGCGGATAGCTGCGGGATTGCGATCCAACGGGTCGTCGAGGACGGTTCCGCACAATCGGCCGGGCTTGCCGCCGGCGATCAAATCGTCGCGGTCGACGGCCTGCGACTCGACCTCGCGCAGTTTGAAAAGAAAATGTTACGCGCCGCCCCCGGCGATTTCTGGTATGTGCATGCGTTTCGACGCGACGAACTGCGCCTGTCCGAAGTCGAGCTAAAGGTCGCCGATTCCAATACCATCGTTCTGAAACCGGGCGGCAGTCACGAGGATGCGCGCCGTGCCTGGCTGAATGCCGAGTGAAGGGCGAGCCGATCAACGCCGACCTGGTCGCGCAACAAGTCGCAGGCCATGATCTCGACTGGCGCTATAGCCTCGAGACCGGATCCACCAATGTCGATGTGCTCGATCACTACAGCGAGTTTCGGCGCGAAGTCGTCGCCTTCAGCGAGACGCAAAATGCCGGGCGCGGGCGCCGTGGCAGGCAGTGGCATTCGCCCTTCGCCTGCAATATTTACTGTACCGTCGGTATCCTCAAAGCGCTGCCGGCGAATCGCCAGGGATTGCTGAGCATCGTTACCGGACTGGCGCTGTGCCATGCGCTGCGGCGGAGCGCCGACGCGTCGGTCAGCCTCAAGTGGCCAAACGACCTCCTGTTCGACGGTCGCAAGCTGGGCGGAATCCTGATCGAATCGCGGCCGCATGACGCCAAGCGGTTTTTTTTCGCGATCGGTTTCGGTTTGAACGTATTCATGCAGGCGCCGGAGCTGGCCGAAATTGAACAACCCGCCGCCAGTCTCGATCAGGTTGCGGGCCGACCGCTCGATCGCACCGAATTGCTGAGCGCCGCGATCGACGGCGTGGTGCAAGCGGTGCGCGCGTTCGATCCCGACGACGTCGAGCCGGTCATTGCCGAGTTTGAAGCCTTCGATGCTTTTTTCGGCCAGGAAGTCGAGGTGACCAGCGCCATCGCCAGCGTTCGCGGCATTAACCGTGGCATCGCCCGGGATGGCCAATTGAGGCTCGAAAACGAAACTGGCGAGACACTGCATTCGTCCGCGGAGATCTCACTGAGGCCCGGCTCGTGATTCTGCTCGATTGTGGCAACAGCTCGCTAAAAGCTCAGTATCGCAGGTCGGATCGTGTTGCGGGCAGCTTCGCGAGCTCGTACCGGGGTGACTGGCCGCGCCGCCTGACGCATTGGATGCAAACCACTGACGCCAGTCGATGCTGCCAGTCATCGGTGCTCGATGCGAAACGCCAGGCGCAGCTCGACCACTGCCTGGCGCAGCAATTCGGGGCCGCGGTGACGCGCTTCGTATCGGAGGCACGCAGCGCCGGCGTTACCAATGGTTACGAGCAACCCGAACGGCTCGGCGTGGACCGCTGGCTGGCGTTGATCGGCGCCGCCGAATGGAGCGAGGGTGACTGCATCGTGATCGATGCCGGCAGCGCGATTACGCTCGATCTGTTGCGCGGCGACGGCCAGCATCTTGGAGGTGCCATACTGCCGGGGATCAACACCTCGCCGCAGCGGTTCAGAGAGATTTTTAGTCACATCGATTTCGACGATCCGCGAATCGGCCACAACGACGAGCCGGGTAGTTCAACCGAAGCCGCGATTCAGATAGACTACCACGATCGTTCGATAGACCGACTGCGGGACCTCGTGACCAGCTGGATTCAAGGCCTCGATCAGAATGCAAGCCTGCTGCTAACTGGGGGAGACGCGTTTCGCGTGCAGTCAGAACTCGAGCTGCCGGGCCGGATCGTCCCCGACCTGGTTTTCCTGGGCATGCGCAAACTGGCGGAACAATGAAGGTTTTTTTCGGATTACTGTTGATCGTCAACATCGCGTTCGCGGTATTCCAGTGGCTGATGCCCTACGAACAGCTGTTTGTCGAGCGGAAGAAAATACCTGCCGCCGAGCAACTGCAGTTGCTAACCGATGCCAATACCCAGGTGGTTAGCGAGGCCGAGGTGGTTGCCAAGGTCGAGGCCGAGACCGATGCGCTGGAGGCGGCCGTGGCGAGAATCGAAAAGGAGGTCGAAGCGGAGCGCGCCAATCTCGTCAACGAGGACAGCAGCGACAAACGCGTGTGTTATACCATCGGGCCGATCAAGGACAAGGCGCGCGCGATCGAGATCAGCGGGCGCTATAGTGGCAGGCAGGTGCGAACCTCGCTCAAGTCGAACCTCGAGAAGGAATACCAGGGCGTTATGGTTTTCATCGCCGGACACAAGAACCGCGCCGAAGCGGTCAGGAGCGCGAGCAAGCTTGCCTCCAACGGCATCACCGATCACATCATCGTCAATAGCCCGGAAAAGCCCAATATCCTGTCGCTGGGCGTATTCGGATTGAAGCGTAATGCCGACAGGCTTCGGGCGCGCGTCGAAAAACTGGGCTTTAAGGTCGAGACCGAGTCGCGCTACCGCGAGCGCACGATCTACTGGCTCTACGCCGAGCAATCTAGCGAGACCGACGTGCTACAGCTGCTCGACACGACCGACAATGAAAGCGGAATCAGCCAGATTCCGACCCGGTGCCTGCCGGTATAGCCTGGCCGTCAGTGCGAGCTGCTACGCCCGAAACTTGCCAATACCGGGTAAAAACAATAGAATTCGCGCCCTTACCAAAGGGGCAGCATAGGCTCCGGTAAAGGCCCGCAAGGCGAGCTATGAAATGATTATGCCGGCGTAGCTCAGTTGGTAGAGCAACTGACTTGTAATCAGTAGGTCCCGCGTTCGATTCGTGGTGCCGGCACCATATATAAGCCCCTGTTTTCAGGGGCTTTTTCTTGTTCGTGACTCCTTGGGTGGTGATTCATCTTTAGTGGATTGGTCCATATTTAGTCCACCCACCAGCAACACGTTACAATATATCAATATTCTGATGCTTGGCTCAAGGTGCTGTTTTAGGGCTGGAATTTAGTATTTTTTACCTACCAGTGGACCAAATATGGCACTTTATAATTAGTCCAGTTAATTATATTGATAAATATCATGAACTTATATTTAAAGATAAACTGATTTAAATTCCGATTGTCTCAATCTGGGCGCCGTTGTATTATGTTGACGTGTTTTCTTACTCCCAGTTCTGATGGCTTCAATTTCCAAGCAAGTTGGTAAAAAAGGCACCTCCTACAAGGTCCGGATTAGAAAACCGAATAACCCGACTGTAACCAAGACATTCAGTAGTAAAAGCCTGGCAGAAAAGTGGGCCAGGAAAACTGAGCTGGAAATCGAGGAGGGTACATATCTTGAAAAGAAGGAAGCTGAGAAACACAGAGTATCCGAACTGATTGAGCGCTATATATCAGAGGAGTTAGCCAATCTCTCACAAACTGATCGCCTAGCGAGGCACACGCAGCTCAAATGGTGGGATCAGGAAATCGGTAATCTGACATTGAACAAGGTATCTCGTGAGCGGTTAGTCGAATGCCGAAGAAAACTGAAAACAGAGATTAATCCGAAGGGTAAATTGAGGAGCGGCGCGACTGTAAATCGATATATCGCGGCCCTTAGTGCCGCATTTGGGCTTGCCGTAACTGAGTGGGGATGGATAACGGAAAATCCATTTAAGAGAGTTCGGAGAGAAAGGGAATCAGATGGCCGGACCAGGTTTTTATCAGAAGATGAACGTGCCGATTTGCTTGCCGCCTGCAAAGAGTCCGCCAGCAAGAATCTATACCTCATTACGCTACTTGCGCTTTCAACAGCAATGCGCCAGTCCGAAATTCTTACCTTGAAATGGGAGCATGTTAATTTCGAGCGCAATACCATTACGCTTTTCAAGACAAAGAATAAAGAAATTAGAGTGGTTCCATTGGTCGGAGTCGTAAAGACGCTACTTACCGATCACGGGAAGGTTAGAAGCCTAAAAAATCGTTATGTATTTCAGGGACGTCATAATACACACGCTAGATTTCCTCGAAAAGCGTGGGAAACGGCACTAAAAAGAGCCGAGATTACCGATTTTACTTTTCACGACTGCCGCCACTCCGCCGC
The DNA here is from genome assembly GCA_009937625.1 of Gammaproteobacteria bacterium. GTDB lineage: Bacteria > Pseudomonadota > Gammaproteobacteria. The sequence goes on from JAACFA010000039.1 coordinate 22,389, forward strand.
ATCGGAACTAGCCATGAACGGCGCTACCCTTCACGAAATAGCTGCCGTGCTAGGCCACAAGACGCTGGCTATGGTTCAGCGATATGCGCATCTGTCCGAGCAGCATACGATGTCAGTGGTTGAGCGGATGAATGAGGCTGTGTTTGGTGATCAGGGATGAGTGAGACAGCCTATCCAGAACGCTACACGCTGGAAATGGCGGCAAGGGTTATTTCTGAGCAGACTGGTGAAAAAGATAAGGATATACAGAGCCTATTGATAGCAGCAGTTCAGGAAGGAAAGCTGCCTGTTTGCAAACCTGGTTCTGACGTGTATTACAAGCCCTCAACTGTTAGAGAATTTTATGAAGAGGCTTTTTGGGACGATTTAAACATTTGGATGGATGAATTTTTACCTCGTATAAAATGGCGATTTCCTGGTGATGAGAAGGAAGAGATGGGCCAAATAACGCTCGCGGCAGCCGCCGGAGCGGAGCCTGACTATCAAGAGTATTTGAGTTTGGATGAAATTATTCTGTTAGCCCATGCAATTTGCTATGCCCTGGGCATACCACCTAATCCCGAAGACAGAAATGCCTTTTCTGATAATAGAGAATCGGACTACGCCGAATTGCTTAATCGGGCACAGTCAGCAATTCACTCAGACAAGTTAAATGCAGATAAAATAGATGGGGAATATTGGATTTCAAAAGAGGCATTTCGCCTTTGGATTGAGCATCAAGGAATACCTTTAAATAAGCGATATATGGAAGTGGCTCCTATGAATTCGAAGCCTCATAGTCCAGTCAAAAAACGAGCAAATGCAATTGTTAAGGCCGCTAAAGAACTTTTTGAAGACCCTATGAAAATTCCGGATGGAGGAAAATCAGAATTACGCGAATTGCTATGCCGTAAACAAAAAAACCTATTCACTCAATCGACTTTTGATGCTGCCTGGAAATATTTAAGGAAAAAAAATTTTGTGCAGATGGAAAATCACAAGGATTACATAACGAGTAAATAAGTAATTGATTTTATTTGTGGGATTAAATAATCCCGCTGTCCCACTATCGTCCCACTACTAGACATCCCACCGGACAACTAATTTAAGGTTCCTCAAGTTGTGCATTTAAGCACAGCATTGCTACGAGGTTTCTTATGTATTCAGCAGAAAATCAAGACCAATCAGGTCAAGTTCATACCGTCCAAACTTTAGCCAATACTGAACCAGCCTTTAGCGAAGGCGGCATCCGATGGCTGATATTTCAGCATAAACAGGATTTAATCGATTACGGGGCGATATTTTACTCCGGTAAAAAACTGCTAATCGACCGTGAAAAATATATCGAATATTTGAAAGCCGGAAACAAATAAGCCCTGCCGGACGAGGTATCTGACAGGGCTATATTCGAATGTAGTTTCGCGGCTACAGGTCCGATTATAACACCTTCAGACCCTACCGGTAGTGGCCTCAAATTGAGGATTACTACCCATGAAAAAATCAAAATTCCCCTGGCATTCGCCGCCAACGCTTTCCGAACTCAGGCGTAGATACAAATCTAATCGATTCGTACGTCGTGGCGCTCGCTCACCTCTTCCCGAAGATTTAGTTAAGCGGGGGCGTGACCATGAAAAAACTTGATGCTAGTTCGGTGAAATGCGCGGTTAAGCCGATAGAATTTTATGCGCTCGAACTACCCGGCATGCCTGCCCCGAAGCAGGTGCGATGGAACAATGGCGGTCTATGCCCTTTCCACGCCGACCGAAAACCAAACAACTTTTATGTGAATATTGATACGGGTGCCTTCAAGTGTTTTTCCTGTGGTATAGGCGGCGGAGACATTATTAGCTTTATCCAGTTAAGGTACGGTTTGTCGTTTCGCGAGGCACTGCAAAAACTTGCTGATGATTGGAGGAGTCGATGAACGCGTTACCGACTACGTTCAAAGGCAAGGCATTGATGTACGCATGGGATTACATAAAAAATGAAAAGGCTATTGGTTACGTCGCCCGATATGAAAACCGTGATGGCGATAAAGATATCGTACCGTTTTTTAAAAAGGAGAATGGTATCTGGAGGGCTGGCACTCCACCTGAACCACGGCTTCTGTACGGGATCGGCAATCTAGACAAAAACAGGGCTGTAATAGTCGTCGAAGGTGAAAAATCGGCTCAGGCACTGCATTACATGGGCCTGCAAGCCGTAACTTCTATGGGTGGCAGCAATGCAGCGCATAAAAGCGACTGGAGTCCGCTAGTGGATTGTAAAAAGATATACCTACTACCGGACAATGACGTGGCTGGGCAGACATACATGCAGTCCGTCGCGAAGTTACTGAGCAGAGAGGATTTAATCCTTGTTGATTTGCCTGAATTGCCTGACAAAGGTGATGTTGTTGATTGGCTACAGGCTCGTACCGATTTTGATGGCTATCACGATACTCCCTTCATTAAAGCCTTGAGGCCTGAGTTTGAAAAAGCAATCGCTGAACACTCCTGGCCAATGTCTATCAAATCCATAGCTGATGAAGAGCATTTATTCCCTGATATTGTCCCTCTGGACTCCTCGCTACCGGCTGTCGAGCCGTTTGACTACCAATTACTCCCAGATGGCATTGCCGCCTGGGTAAGTGATATCGCGGAACGCACCCAATGCCCACCCGATTTTGTCGCTATCCCGGCCATGGTGTCATTGGCCTCTATCATTGGACGTAAATCCGCCATATATCCCAAGCAACATGATGACTGGCTAGTTATTCCGAATCTCTGGGGATTATTAACAGGCCGACCCAGCACGATGAAAAGCCCGGCTATGGCGGAGGGATTACGACCTCTTAAACGTTTTGCGATAAAGGCACATGAAAGGTTCAAACAGGAATGTGATGAATACGAGGTCGACGAAATATTCCATAAACAGCAGCAGGCAATGCGGGCGGAGGATATTAAAAAGGCCCTGAAGAGCAAGAATCGATTAAGAATCAAGGATGCCCGCGAAGATGCACTTGAAGCCGCCAGAAACGAACTGGAACCACCTGTCGAGCGCCGATACATCGTAAATGACGCCACCATCGAAAAACTCGGCGAATTGCTTAATCAGAATCCGAATGGCCTGTTACTAGAGCGTGATGAGCTTACCGGTTGGTTGAGGGGTCTTGACCGCGAGGACAGAGCAAATGACAGGGCCTTTTATCTGGAGTGTTTTAACGGCGCAAATAACTATACCTATGACCGCATCGGGCGCGGAACGCTGCATATCGAAAGCACGACGCTATCCATCATTGGCGGGCTGCAACCATCCAAACTAAGACCGTATATCTGGCATGCCATTAACCAGGGCGCGGGGGATGATGGGCTGATTCAACGATTCCAGTTAGCTGTTTATCCAGATGACACCGGTAAATGGCGCAATGTAGATAAGTGGCCTGACGGGGAAGCCCGACAAGCGGCCTTTGAGATATTCAGACAACTTGATGCAATAGAACCGTTACCCACAGACGACGATGGCCGGATACAGGGCCTCCGGTTCGACGAACACGGCCAATTAGTATTTAACCAATGGCGTGAGGAACTGGAACAAAAAGTACGCGAACCAGGCATTCACCCGGCGATTGAATCTCACCTGATCAAATACCGCTCTCTGATGCCATCGATTGCCCTGATTATCAATACAATCGAAGTTGGGCATGGGCAACCAATCATCAAACGATCAGCGGAGAAAGCAGTCGCATGGTGCAGCTATCTCGAATCGCACATGTACCGAATATATGGCAGTGCTATCAATCCGGCGGTTCAAGCTGCCGAAGCGATACTCGCTCGACGCAACAGATTACTGGATGGGTTTACTGCACGAGTTGTCCAGCGTAAGGGCTGGGCCGGTCTGTCTGAATCGAAAATTGTCAGGGAAGGCATTGATGAGCTGGTAGCATGTGGCTATCTGCGGGAATCTCGAATAGATAGTCACGGGCGGCCATCATTAATATATCACTGGAATCCAGCCATCGACGAGAAATAAGCTCTAAACGCCCGTATACGGTACTGACAAAACCGACAAAAGGACTTTTGTCCCCTTTTGTCAGTCGCGTGTATAGGGGAGCTGGGTAATTGCTTGCTAAAGTGATTTCCCGAAAGGAGACGCTCAGATGCGCTACCTGGGCTTCTGAAAACGGCCGAGGCTGTGTGAAAACGCGGTGGCAGGTATAATACGAAGGTCTCCGCACTGGGGTAAACCGAATGAAGCGTTTCATTGAAGGTGAGAACC
>JAACFA010000342.1 GCA_009937625.1 Gammaproteobacteria bacterium
AGCTCAGATTGCGCCTGAAGACACCGAATTTTTGCAGGTACTCGAAATCCGTTTCGGTAATTACCTCGTGTATGCCTTTTCTCATCAGGATCAGGTCGAGCGTGGCCGGCGTTACCGCATCATCGATTTTTTCCTCATTGATGAGTCTCTGAATGATCAGGTCGTCATAGACTTTACGCTTGACGATACCCGCGTTATACAGCTCCATGAAACCGTCGACCACCATCTCCGACGCGGCAAAAAGACCAACTTCGAATGGCCCGGTTCCGCCGATCCTGTCGATAACCGCACCGAATTTTTCCACGATCCCGAAGTCGCCTAGCAATGCCTGATAAACATCGTTCTGCTGGTGGCGCAGCAACAGCGCATAAACCAGCGCGTCGCCAATCGCCCCGATGCCGACCTGAAGCTCGCCGCCGTCTCTTATCAACGTGCTGATGTAGAGACCTATGAGGAAGTCCCGGTCGGTAACGGCCATTTTCGGCGGGCCGAAAATCTTATATTCGAGATCCGGGTTAGCCAGCACGAAGTCGAAAGTATCTCGTGCTACCAGCGCGTCGCCGAACATGAACGGCAAATTCTGATTGACCTGGGGCATCAGCCGGATCAGGTCAAGGGTTAAGTCGGGGTTCGAACTCAGGCTGTAACACTCCCGGCCTTCGAAAGTTCCCTCGGAGACCATCTGCAACAGTACGTTAACGCCTGCATCCATCATGTCGCGCGCGACATGCGTGTAATTGCTACAGATGTAGTTTTGCTGAGCATAATCGTTGTGCAGCAACCTGCCCGCCGGAAAATAGAATTCGAGGATATCGACATTCGGCGGCAGCGTGCCGGCCTGCCTGTCCTGTTCGTAATCGAGGTCCGGGTAGTCGCCGAAAACGCGCTCGGCCATCGGCTCCAAAAAACGCTTCTCGAGCAGGCTAGTGCCTTTCGGTTTATCCAGGGTTAGAGCAGTAAAGATTTTGAGATTCAGCTCGGGATTACCCTTGACCCGGTTATACAGCGCATTTAACAGGTGATTGGGCTTGCCCAGGGCCAGGGGCGTTCCAACCACCAGGTTTTTACCCACCTTGTCGATAATTTGGTCGATGATTAATTCGGGATCTTCGTATCTCATACCTCAACCTCCTGAATCGAAGAATATCCCCAAATTTTCGAGCGCTTATTGCGTTGGATCAGCAATTAGCCTTATCGGCGCCTGAACCGGGTCTGCAGAAATCGCCGAATAAAATGCATCGGCCTGGTATAACCTAGCGCCAGCAGCAGCGCACCGGTGTGAAAAACCTTCTCGTCTCTCTTCGCAAAAACCCTGTCCAGAATCATCTGATCGAACGCAGCATAACCAGACAGCAGGAAACTATTCCACCGAGACGTGTAATCTTCACCCTGCAGTATCGTTTCGTTGGTACCGCGAAATTTGCCAACTCGATCGATCTCACAACCGTTGGCAGACACAACCTGAAAATTCCGAGCGGCGGTACTTCTGGCCTCAAGATCAAGGGCGATTTCACCGTATCGAATACCCGCCCCACCACGCTGATACTCGACGTGGACCTGCGCCAATCAATCAAGATGGCCGGCCCCAACTACATCATGACGCCGGTGTTGCGCCTGGTCAGCGCCGATAACTTCGGCCACGTTCGCGGCGAGATCGATCACGCCATCTACGTTTACAACGGGCATAATGTTTCCCCGGACGACATCAACCAGACGTCGAACCAAAACACCGATCCGGTGACCACCGGTAAAATCGCCTACGATACCGCTGCGGCAAAATACATTTACGAGGCCGCCTTCCTGCCCGCTGGCAAGTACACCATCGCGTTTACCTGCAATTCCGACAAGGATGATCTGGAAGTGGACAACGATCTGAAATTCTTCGGCATTCAGAATGTCACCGTCAAGTTGAACAACACTACCTTCCTTTAACCCGGAACCGGTTTATCCGGTCTATACTCATTAAAAGGCCCGCGGAGTGGTGCACGGCTGTATGAACCCGGGAACAAGAATAACTGTATCGATCACCCTGCTGACGCTTTTCAGCGGCAGTTGCGCCCGTGCGCAGGATTCATCCGAACAGGAAGAGTTTAACCAGCTCCTGAACCTGCTCGAGCAGCAAACCACGCTCGCCACCAAAACCCGCCTGAACGCCGACTTCGTACCCGGCATGCTGAGCGTTTTCGACGCCGAGCAGCTGCAGCGGCGCGGCTTTCGCACCGTTTGGGAGGCGCTCGCCAGCCTGCCCGGGGTGACTACCAGCATGGACGAGACCGGCATGCGCAGCATCTCGGTGCGCGACATCGGCGAACTGTTCGAACCGAGCAAGATCAAGCTACTGCTCAACGGCGTCGCGGTAAATGCCTCGGCCGGCGCCACCACGGGTACCCTGTACGACACGCCGGTGGAACAGATCGAGCGCATCGAGTTCGTTCGCGGCCCGGGATCGGCAATTCATGGCGAGTTCGCCTACGCTGGCGTGATCAACGTCACCACGCGAAAACAGGGCGAGCTCTACAGTTACGACAAGTCGGGCAGCGATTTCAAATCCAGCTTCAACCTGGCGGCCAATGCTACCGACGGTGAAGACGTCGACTCGGGCAGGGACGCCACCACGGACGGCAACCCGAGTTATGCGCCGGGACCGATCAACAACAAGCGCGATTTTGTCTCGGCGATCGTCGATCTGAATTTCGGTGACCTGAATGCCCTGATCCAGTTTCAGCAGTCTAACCGTGGCGATCATTTCGGCACCAACAACCTGCTGCCGCCCGATGAAAAGCAAACCGTGATTTCCGAAGAGCTGGTGGCGGCTACGTTGAGTCAGCCGTTCAGCCTTGGTGAAAACCTCGCCGGCGAGTGGTCTCTTAGCGGACTGCAAAATTCGTCGGAAAAGAACGAGTTGTTCCTTGGCGTTGCGGAAGCCTTCGGTGGACTCGGCAACGAAGACGACATATACGCCGATTCCGACCTGGTCGAGCAGCGCCTGGAAGCGAAGGTCAACCTCGAGTATGAAGTCAGCGCCCACAAGTTTTTCACCGAACTGTCGATCGCCGATATCAGCGTCGAGAAATCCGAACAATCCATCAATCTCGACCCGGTATCCAGGCTACCGTCGCCGACCGTCAACGAGTTCGATGGCCCGGTTAACGAGTCCCAGGACCGCAGCTCGATCAGCATCGTGCTGCAGGATGAATATCGCATCGATGAGCGCTTGACCCTGACCACCGGCCTGCGCTACGACGATTACGAAGACATCGGCTCCAACCTGTCGCCGCGTATCGCGCTGGTCTGGCGCCACAGCGATCGGCACATCTTCAAGACCCAGCTCGCGCGTTCCTTTCGACCGCCGTCGCTGATCGAAACCGGTGGCTCGATCGAGTCCTCCATCGACCCCGAGATCAACGACACGCTCGAGTTCGGTTATATCTACCATCACCCGGAGCTGGTGCTGCGCAACACCCTGTATTACACCAGGCTCGACGATCTGATCGTATTCGTGGACCCCGTCGGCTACGAAAACTCGGATTCATTCGAGCTGCTGGGCTACGAGCTCGAGGTCGAGAAGTCGATTGCA
>JAACFA010000222.1 GCA_009937625.1 Gammaproteobacteria bacterium
GGAGTGGCCCGAGGACCTCGATTACGACGGCAAACGCGTGGCGATCATCGGTTCCGGTGCAACCGCCGTCACTTTGGTACCGGAGCTCGCGAAAAAAGCGGAGCACGTGATCATGCTGCAGCGTTCTCCGACCTACATGATCTCGTTCCCGGACGAAGACATCATCGCGAATGTGCTCGGCAAGATTCTGCCTGCGAAGCTCGCTTATCGAATCACGCGCTGGAAGAACATTCGATTGCAGGCGTTCATTTTCCGGGTCGCACGCAGGCGGCCCCGGTTCGCGCGATGGTTCCTGGTCGGGCATGCACGCAGAACGCTGGGTCCGGACTTCGACGTCGACAAGCACTTCAACCCGTATTACGAACCCTGGGAAGAACGGCTCTGCCTGATACCGAACGACGACCTCTTCAAAACGATCCGGTCAGGTCGAGCCTCCGTGGTCACGGACCGGATCCGAACGTTTACCGAGTCCGGCATCCTGCTCGAGTCCGGCTCGAAGATCGAGGCGGACATCATCGTGACCGCGACGGGTCTCGATATCGTCGTGCTCGGCGGTATCGATTTCTACATCGACGGCAGGTGCGTGGACCTTTCCGACGCATTTACCTACAAGGGCGTGATGATCGAAGGGGTGCCTAACATGATCTCGACCTTCGGTTACATCAACGGGTCCTGGACGCTTCGCGCCGATCTCATTGCCCGGTTTGCGTGTCGCGTGCTCGAGCATATGCGGGTCCGGGGTTACCGGCAGTGTGTGCCCCAACTGCGTACCGAAGACGAGGGTATGCAGCCGCGGCCCTGGATCACCGGTTTCTCGTCAGGCTACCTCCAGCGCGTCATGGCACAGCTGCCGAAGCAGGGCGATCGCGAGCCCTGGCTCAATTCGCAGAACTATTTCGACGACCGCAAGAAGTTCCTGGAAGACGGGCTGGAGGACGGCGCCCTGCGTTTTGGCAAATCTCGGCGGGCCGAGGTGGATACGGCTGCCTGATTAGCAAGGTGCCGGCACTGCCGGGATCCGTTGCGGTCTGCAGCCAGACAAAGCGGCCGTAGCTCGGGTGAACGGAGTGCTGCCCTTCGACGATTGGATTATGTTGATCAGCAGCCGTGAACTACGTCACAAAATCCGCTTACCTGAACCAAAGTAGAGTGTCTCGTTGGCTTTTCTGGCGGGGGCAAGGCACACGCCACAGGCTACTTTTTACCTGTATTGCCGTGATGGGCGCCCTGCTCGAGAGCCCACATGTACAGGTGGGAGGGAACTGACCATGAAAAACAGGACATACGCATTCGGCCCCAGGGAAGGGGATCGCGAGGACGGCGCACCCCTGGATTACGCTCGATACGGCGCCGAGGTTCGCGACAGGCTCGCCGAGACCGACATCATGCTCGCGCTGATCGTTGACAAGGACGACGAGTACCAGAGTTTCGACCCCTACAACTCTGCCGGCGCCTGACCAGGCACTATTCTGCTGTACTGCTGGTCGCGTGACCGCGACGAAGCCGGCTGCCGCAATTTTGCTGCAGAGCGCGCCCGTAAAGGCAGATTCGGGTACCCTTGACTGTCAAACGCGGCTAGAATCGCTGGCCCAAATCAATGCGCCCGTAGCTCAGCTGGATAGAGTACTGCCCTCCGAAGGCAGGGGTCACAGGTTCGAATCCTGTCGGGCGCGCCAAACAAGAAAGGTCCCTTTATGGGGCCTTTTTGTTTGGCATGTGTGCGAGGTTCGAACCGCACCGCGCGTAGCGCGGAGGTTCGATCCGAGCACGGCGTAGCCGTGCGACAGCCGTGTCGCGCAGCGACCGGCCATCCTGTCGGGCGCGCCAGTAATAGAAAAAGGGGCCCCAGCGGGGCCCCTTTTTCTATTACCTGGTGTGTCCCGCCCAAGGAGGCGGACGTTGTTCGACAAATTGCGTCAGCAATTTGGACCGAGCGGCGACAAACCGGCAGAGCCGGTTTGGACGCAAACGGCGCCCCGTAGGGGTGACGAGCGCAGCGAGGAATCAACCCGCGAGCCCGAAGGGCCGAAACAGCCCTAAGGCTGTTTCGGGTCAATCCTGTCGGGCGCGCCATGCTAAAGGTGCTTACGGCAGCCGCCCTTTTTGACCCGTCCCATATATCGCCGATGACGCCCAGGCTCATTCGCAGGCCGCAGCCCATCCCATGCGTGACAGGTCCGCCAGCACGACCGATTTGACCGCCGCGGACCATTTCTGCGGCGTCTTTCAGATCGTAGATCGTACTGCTTACCGGAAGGGGACCAGGCGTCTCGGTCCTGGCGAAGCGAGATGAATTGCCATGCGGTACGACTTTCGCGGCGAAGATACGTATAATCCCTTATATCGACACGTGTAAATACCTAATTCTGAAGAGCAGCGTACAACCGCCGCAAGGCGGAAACGGTGAGGTTTGGCTTTCGGTTTCTTACAGACAGCCAGGTAAGACTCCCGGAATATCCCGATTTCCGCATCGCCAGACATACGAGGAAATGCGGGCCAAAGCCGGTGGCCGATCATGATCCGGCTTTCACCTGTTCTGATCAGCTCACTTGTGCTGTCGTTATGTTCGTGTACGACAATGACCGAAGAACAGCGCTACGAGCGAGATGATAGGTTCCTCCAGGCCAGGGAAACCTTTTACCGGCACAAAGAGGTTTGTCACAACATGGGCGGGACTATGGAGCTCTCGCTCGGTAATCTGGGGAAGCCTACTTACCGAGACTACAGGTCCGCCAGGTGCAGGCGTTAAGTCCGTTCTCTGAATGAATTGCTCCGATCCGAAGGGCCAACAATAGGCCAGAGAAAGGAGAACGCACCGCGGTAACCGCAACGGGTCGAATGGATTTTCCCCGTCATCGCAAGAGCCCCCGAATCTCAGCATAAGGCACGTACGAATATCGTGGGTCGCTGGGGCGAGCCCGCCGAGGTGATTCTCGCGAGGGTTTCGACCCCGGAGAATCTCGACCGAGCCTTACCCGCTGATAAAGCGGAATCTCGTTGAGCAGAACCGTTGTCTGCCAACAAGTACAGCATCATCAGCCCGCGGCCATTTTGAGCCAGTGTCAGCCGCAAAACACCTTGAAGCTCGCCCCGCGTTTCTCGTCTCCAAAGACCAACAAGGCAGCACTCGCAGGACCGGCATGTCCACATTGTGTCGCAAATCCAACAGATCTGTTTGCGCAATCAGCACAAGTCACCCGCGACTTAAGCCCTTATCCTGAATAGGGATATGTGTCAGTCCGCATAAGTGACTTCCACAACTTAACAAAACTGGTGGGCCACTCCGTTAAAAAAATACCTGGGGGAAAACAGTCTATTACAAGACCTTCCTTCGAGATTCGCCGTTAAGCCCCATCAAACCGGCCACTCAGTGTGTTGCTGCAAAACAACGAAAAAATTTGCCTGTTTTAGGGATCGCTAGAATTCGCTTACTCCAGGCGCCTGGTCAGGGTCCGAAGACCAACGGCGGGCGAACCTTCATCAAGAACACTTGGAGAGCTAAGAGGAGAAACATGATGCGAATTTTGATATGTCGATCCACGACACTTAGTGGAATCGCTACCCTCGCCCTGCTCGCCATTCCGTTTAGTGGAGCGGTGGCGCAGGATGAGGAAGTATTGGAGGAAATTGTTGTAACCGGCTCTGCGATCAAGCGCGCCGACTTAACCGAGGCGCTGCCGATACAGGTTCTTGACGCGGAAATGATAGACCGCGCCGGAATCACCAATGCCGCCGATTTGATCGAGGCTATACCCGCAATGCAGGGTTACTTCCACGCATCCGACAGCGTCGGAGGTAACGGCGGGGGCATCCGTACCGCCAACCTGCGCGCAATCGGCAGCCAGTACACGCTGAGCCTGTTGGATGGCCGCCGCATGGCACCGGCTTATTCCGGCAGTGATATCGACCTGAGCAACATTCCCCTGGCCGCAGTAGATCAAGTAGAGATCCTGACCGACGGCGCCAGCGCCCTGTACGGATCTGACGCTATCGCTGGCGTGGTCAATTTCATTCTGAAGGACTCAGTCGACGGGACGACCTTTAACGCACGGACCGACCAGACAGAAACGAGCGGTGGCGAACAGTGGAACTTCGACATCGTTACCGGTTTTGGCGACGTGAACACTGACGGTTATGGCCTGGTGGCCAGCTATAGCCACCAACAGCAAGAGCAACTCAAGGCCTCGGAGCGCGACTTTGCCAAGACCGGCTTCATCTTCTTCGACTATGGCGGCGAGACGATGTACTTTCAGAACTCATCGGCCAACGCCGTTCCGGGCAATGCGTACATCTACACTGCCGGCCGCGAGATCAGAAGCTTCAATCCGGATGCCCTGAGTACTGGAACCTGCGCAACTCAGACGACCCCGGATGGCGAGACCTGTCGTTTCGACTACACGAGCACCCTGGAGATCCTGCCGGAGACAGAGCGTGACACCATCACCCTGAATGGCAAATTCAAGTTCACCGATAATCTTGCAGGTTTCGGCACTGTCTTGTGGTCCAACTACAAGATGACTGCGCGGATCGCGCCGTATCCCACGGGCGAGATTCCGCTTTGGTTATCCAGTCAGAC
>JAACFA010000223.1 GCA_009937625.1 Gammaproteobacteria bacterium
CTGCGGCCGCTGGTGGCGCAGCAGGGGCATCTCGCCGCTTATCCGACGACCAACGTCTTGATCATTTCGGACCGCGCCGACAATATCTTGCGGATCGATCGCATCATCGCGCAGATGGACCAGGAGGTCGATTCCGATATCGAGATCATCAAGCTCAGGCATGCGTTCGCGGTCGAGGTGGTGCGCCTGCTGTCGAGCCTGAGCCTGACCTCGGCGGATCAAAAGGCGCCGCCCGGCGGTGGAGTCAAATTTACCGCCGACGAACGCACCAATAGCGTGCTGCTGAGCGGCGAGCGTACCGAACGCATGAAGTATCGAGCGATAATTGCTGACCTCGATTCGCCGGTGGATTCGAGCGGCAATACTCACGTGGTCTACCTGCGCTATGCCGACGCCACGAACATTGCGACGATTTTGAGCAACGTCGGCCAGGAAGCGATCAAGGCCGAAGCCAAGAACGTCGGTGCCACAGGCGGTGCCGGTAAGGCTGAATCGGTCAACGTGCAGGCGGACGAGGCCTCGAATGCACTCGTCATCAGCGCCCCGGCGTCGATCTACCCCTCGATGCGTTCCGTCATCCAGCAGCTCGATATTCCGCGCGCGCAGGTGCACATCGAGGCCATCATCGCCGAAATCTCGCTCGACACGTCGAGGGAACTCGGCGTGCAATGGCTCGCCGGGGACGGCGATAACGGTGCCTTTTCGTCGCAATTCTCCGGAACCGGCGTAACGATACCCGGGCTCGTCGGTGCCGATACGCCATCCCTGTCCGACGGTGCTTTGCTCGGCTTTGGTTCGATCGACGATGACGGCCTCAGCATCGCCGTGCTGGTGAGCGCGATTGCCGGCGATTCCGAAACCAACCTGTTGTCGACGCCTTCGCTGGTAACCCTGGATAACCAGGAAGCGGAAATCATCGTCGGCCAGAACGTACCCTTCGTAACCGGAGAATCCACTACGGCAGGTGCCGATCAGCAAAATCCGTTTCGGACCATCGAGCGCCAGGACATCGGTATTAGCCTCAAGGTCAAGCCTCAGATCAACGAGGGCGATGCCATTACGATGGAAATCGAGCAGGAGGTATCGAGCGTCGAAGGCAGCGCGACCAATGCGGTCGATATCGTAACCAACAAGCGTTCGATCAAAACCACGGTGCAGCTCGAGGATGGCGCCTTGCTGGTGCTGGGCGGATTGATCGACGAAGCCACCATCGATAGCGAACAGAAAGTGCCGGGGCTGGGGGACATTCCCATTATCGGGGCGCTGTTTCGATTCAGTAATACGTCCAAGAAGAAAAGGAACCTGATGATATTTATCCGCGCAAATATCATCAAGGACCCGGAGCTGGCGCGCAAACTCAGCTTCCGCAAGTACAACTTCATGCGCGATCTGCAACTCAAGGCGATGGAGGGCGAACTGAATCAAATTCCGCCCGCGCTGGTGCCCTACGAGGGCCCTATCATCCCGCCAGACCTCGAGTTGGATAGCCCACCGGAAAACTCGCCCGACAGTTCGCTCGATGATCCTCCGGAAAGCTCCGGGCAGCCTGCCGAAACCGCGAGCCTGTCGTTATCTCCGACAGATAACATCGTTCCTGTCGACAGGTAGTATCGGAAAATTCCTACAACTTCCCGCGCCATGCACGCTATGGGCCTGCTGGCGTAGCGTTTAAGTTTTGTCATGCAACTAATTGCACAGAAATCAACAGGTAACGACCAAACAGGGAGGTCATCATGGCAAAGGAAATTGCCCGACTGGGAATCATATTTACATCATTTTTAATCACCACCAACGCGGCTGCGGTCACGGTTGCCGATCTGCTGATCAGCGAGGTCATGGTCAATCCGGGCGCGGTCAGCGACACCCGCGGCGAGTGGTTCGAGCTTTATAATCCGACGACCGAAGAAATCAATCTGCGCAATATCACCATCGGTGACGACGGCGGCGACAGCCACAAGATCGAAACCGACCTGCTGATCCTGCCAGGCCACTTTCTGACGCTGGCAAGAAACGGCGACACGACGCTCAACGGCGGCCTGAGCGCCGATTACGTCTACGACGATTTCACCCTCAGCAACTCGGGTGACGAAATCCTGCTGCACGATGGTTCACTCGAGCTCCTACGCCTCGAATATGGCAACAGCTTCGATACGGCCGGCCAATCACGCGAACTCATCGCCACACCGATGATCGAGGCCAACTACGACCTGACGCTCGCGAGCCTAACCTACGGTCTCGGAAACATCGGCACACCCGGAGCTTCCGGCAGCATCAACCTCACACCATCGGCCGTCCCAATACCCGCCGCCGCCTGGCTATTCATCACCGGCGTTCTCGCCATCTTCAAATTCATCCCCACGAACCCCAAGGTCATCCCGATGCGTCGGACCGCCGCTCAAGCGGGGATCTCACAAACCCCTCGCATCACCTCGAGGCCCGTAACAAGGTGCTGTGCAACATGAACACCACACACTACACCTACATCCTCGCCAGCAAACGCCGCGGCGCGCTATTCGTCGGCACCACCCAGGACCTAGGCGACTGCGTCCAGGAACACAAGGCAAACCTGGTAAAAGGCATAACCAGCCTGTACGCCATACACCTGCTGGTCTACTACGAAGTATTCCGCGCCGCAGGCCCCGCGCTACTCCGCCAGACCGAACTCCGCCGGCTCCATCGTCGCCTCAAGCTGCACCTGATCGAACAGCTTAACCCCGACTGGCACGATCTCTACGACCACCTCGCACACAAAACTCCTATTACCCGACAGGCTTCAGGGTAAGGTTCACGCAGAGGCGCGGAGGACGCAGAGGTGCGCAGAGAAAGATAATGTGGGACCCACCCATCACTACCTCAGCGCTCTCCGCGTCCTCCGTGCCTCCGCGTGAACCGACAAGCCATGGTCACCTCGATATGAACGAAAACGAAATAGGCTCAACGATAGTCACGGCAGCAATACAGATTCATCGCAAACTCGGCCCCGGCTTACTGGAATCTGTCTATGAAGCCATTCTAGCTCGACGACTGCACAGAAACGGTCTGAAAGTAAAACGGCAGTTGTACCTACCCATCGAATTCGACGGACTCAGGTTTGAAGAAGGGTTCCGAGCAGACCTGATCGTCGAAGACAAGGTAATCATCGAATTGAAGTGTGTCGAAGCTGTAACTAACGCTCATCGAAAACAGTTGCTGACCTATCTACGCCTATCCAACATACGCCTAGGGTATCTTCTGAACTTCAATGAATCCTTAATGAAACGAGGAGTATATCGAATCGTTAACGGTCTAAAGGGATAGTATCTCCACCGCAACCGCGAGAAATTTTTTGCTTTAAAATGTGACGCCCGCCAATGGGAAAAAAAGTGCACTTGTGATAGCTTTACGCGGCATTGAATAATCCACAGGAACGGGTTTGAAAACAATCATCGTTACCGGCGGGGCAGGGTTTATCGGCTCCGCCGTTATCCGCCACCTGATCGAAAATAGTGACTACCACGTCGTCAATTTCGACAAGCTCACCTATGCCGGAAACCTGGAATCGCTGGTGTCGGTAGCGGACCACCCACGTTATCACTTCGAGAAAGGCGATATCTGCGACCACCGCCAGGTCAAGAATGCCTTTATCGAGTTCAAGCCGTGCGCGGTCATGCATCTCGCCGCCGAGTCACATGTCGATCGCTCGATCGACGGACCGGCCGAATTCATCAATACCAACATCGTCGGCACCAGCGTACTGCTGGAAGTAGCACGCCAGTATGCGAAAGAACTCGAACAAAGCCATGGGTTTCGGTTCCATCACGTCTCCACCGACGAAGTCTACGGCACGCTCGGCGAAACCGGGCTGTTTCATGAGCAAAGTCCCTACCAGCCCAACTCACCATATTCGGCGAGCAAGGCCTCGTCTGATCACCTCGTGCGTGCATGGCATGAAACCTATGGACTGCCGGTTGTGATCACCAATTGCTCGAACAACTATGGCCCGTACCAGTTTCCGGAGAAGTTGATTCCATTGATGATTCTGAATGCGCTCGCGGGCGAACCGCTACCGGTTTACGGCAAGGGCGACCAGGTGCGTGATTGGCTTTACGTCGACGATCACGCGCGTGCGCTGTGCCTGGTTATGGAACAGGGCAGTCTGGGCGAGACTTACAACATTGGCGGCCACAATGAAATGATGAACCTGGACGTCGTTAATACCCTGTGTCGCCTGCTCGATGCCAAGGCCCCGCAGCACCCCAATAGCGTCACGAAGTACGAGGAACTGATCAGCTTTGTTACCGATCGTCCCGGGCACGATCAGCGCTACGCTATCGACGCGGGCAAGATCAAGCGCGCTCTGGGCTGGGAGCCGCAGGAAACCTTCCAAACCGGGCTCGCAAAAACCATCGACTGGTATCTCGACAACCAACCATGGTGCGACCACGTGCGCGACGGTAGCTACCAGGGCGAACGTCTCGGGCTCGTGGTGGGAGACTGAAGTTGAAGGGTATCATCCTGGCTGGCGGATCCGGCACGAGACTGCACCCGATTACGCTGAGCCTTTCCAAGCAATTGATCCCGGTCTACGACAA
>JAACFA010000224.1 GCA_009937625.1 Gammaproteobacteria bacterium
CAGAAAGCATTGCTGTAGCAGTCTGGATTTCAACTGGAATAACACAATGAAAAAAATTGTCTTGTTACTTGCTCTAATCAACCTGGCGGCTTGCACGAGCCTGATGGAAAAAAGGGATGAACGACTAAACGTGACGGCTGGCCATGTCGATACTCCGCCACCTGCACCCGCGGTTGATATACCACCGGTCGTCAAGCAGGTGCCCATTATCGCCGCCCCGGAGCCCGTGGAGCCTTTGCAGACCTTTACCGTGGTGGCGACTGATCTGCCCGCCAGCGAGCTATTGTTTGCGCTGGCGCGAGATGCGCGATTGAATCTCGATATCGATCCATCGATCGACGCCAGGGTCAGCATCAACGCGATCGACCAGACGCTGCCGCAAATTCTGCAGCGCATCTCGCGGCAGGCCTCGTTCCGATACTATCTCGACGGGCCTAATCTCGTGGTCGAAAGAGACTTGCCGTTTGCCCGCATCTATCGTATCGACTATCTCAATATGACCCGAACAACCACCACGGACGTGGGTATCGAAACGGCGCTGTCAGCAGGAGGGGATGAAGGTGGTAGTACCGGTGATTCGTCGGCCAGCGTGGCTGGCACGGCGAGTAACGATTTCTGGCAATCTCTGGAAGGTAATGTCGGCTCGTTAGCCAATATCGGCGGGGCTGAAGGGCAGGTAATTTCCAATCGTGAGTCCGGGACGATTACGGTAATAACCTCCTCCGCGGGTCACGAAATTATTCAAAAATTCATCGACTCGGTCCTCGGTAGTGCGCGTCGGCAGGTGTTGATCGAGGCGACCGTTGTCGAGGTTGTCCTGAATGACGATTTTCAGGCCGGGGTCGACTGGGCGCGAATCGCCGAGGGTGACGGATGGAGCGTGGGGCAGGAATTGCTGGGCGCTACGACAACCCTGCCGGGCCTTGGGTCGGGAGGTCCCGTTGTCGAGGCTTCTTATCTCAACATCGACTCGGATCGAACCATTACCGGGGCGATCAGGGCGCTCGACGCCTTCGGCGATGTGTCGGTCATGTCGAGCCCGAAAATTATGGCGCTGAATAACCAGACCTCGTTGCTCAAGGTCGCGGACAACACGGTCTATTTCGAGGTTGAGGCAACCAGTAACACGACGGGCGGAACCACAGCTGTCGTAACAGAGACTTTCAATACCACGGCAAAAACGGTTCCCGTGGGATTCGTTATGAACGTGACCCCTTATATAACAGGGGACGATGAAGTTATTCTCAATATTCGACCGACCATCACCAGGATATTAAGGTTCGTGAACGACCCGAATCCTGCGCTTGCCGACGCCGGTGTCGTGTCACAGGTGCCCGAAATCCAGGTGCGAGAACTGGAGTCCGTGCTGCGCGTTGCCAACGGTAATACGGCCGTTCTGGGTGGTTTGATGCAGGATACCGCGAGTAGTACCGACCAGGGCATCCCGGGATTGCACGATGCCAAGGGTGTTGGGGTGCTGTTTGGGACGAAGACACGGGAACTGGATAAAACCGAACTGGTGATTTTTTTGAGGCCGCGTATTATCGAGAACGCAAGCATCGAGACAAATCTCAGAGATTTCAAGCAGTTTATGAAGCCCGAGATATTCTCCGATCAATAGAGAAAACGCATGAGTTTACTGCTAGACGCGCTGAAAAAAGCCGCCGAGCAAAAGGCGGCAAAGAATAAGTCGGAGGGCTCTGAGAGCAGGCCGTCGGACGAGACCCTGCTCGATAACGGCACGGAAGACATCACCGAACTGATGAAGAGTGCGGACGACGGCTCGCGGCAGTCCCGGCCGGCGGTGCGGGATGAAACCGAGCTTGACGAAGCCGAACTAGAGACCCGTGTCGAGCAAACCCGCGTCGAATCGCAAGATCGTACCGACACTCGGCTGGAAGGCTTCGACGCTACTGAAACTGAGATACCGTCCGCAAGCGCGCAGATAGAGACTGGCGAAGACGAAACCATCATATTCGCCGAAGACGATGGGGCCGATTTCACGGGTGCCTCCGCGCTTGCTGAACTCGAGGCGCGCACGCCCGATGACGAAACCGACCTGAGTCAGCTTGCCGGCCGAGAAGATAACACCGATATCAGTCAGTCGTTTCAAGCGCGCGAAACGCTACCACCCTCTGACGAGGATGAAACCCAGTTACGGGACCCGGCTAGTGGCGAGGATCAAACGGATATCAGCCAGCCGCTTCATACTCGCGAAACGCTACCGCAGCCTGTTGACGAGGATGAAACCCAGTTGGGGGACCCGGTTAGCACCGAGGATCAAACTGATATCGACCAGCCATTTCAAGCCCAGGAAACGCCACGGCAACCTGTTGCGGAGGATGAAACCGAGTTACGGGACCCAGGTAAAACCGAGGATCAAACCGATATCAGCATTCCTCCGGCCTCGGTCGCCGATTTGGAGCACGCCGAGGCGCAGCGCGCGGCGGCAGCCGAGGACACGGACATTAGCCAGTTTGTTGAGCCGGTTGAGCATGGCGACGACGAGGATATGTCCCTGCTGCTGGTAGAGCGCGACCAGACTAATTTAACTATGCCATCGTCGGCAACCGATACGCACAGGCCGGAGGAGCAGAGCGAGGGATTGCGTGAAGACAGTAGTGTCGACGATGAACTTGCGCTGGTCGACACCACGCGGCATCGGTTGCCTTCTGAGGAGGCCCTGGCCGAAGATGATACGCAATCCAGCGTTACCGCTACCACCGGCTTTTCGCAGGATACGCAGACTACCAGGAGGAGCGCGACAACACCTACCGAAGCCACGTCGACGCGCACTTATGCGCCGGACAATTACGATCGCACCCTGATGCGGATGCCGAGCGACGATGCATCGAAAATCTTTGCCGGGATGAAATCCGATTCCGACGTTGTCATGACGCCGGAGTACGCAAAAAAAGTATTTGACAGTAAATCCTCGGCGCAGCGCCTCCAGCACTACAAGTTTTATAGCGGTATCGCGGCCACGATTTTGCTCGGAATCTTCGTTTACGGGTTGTTCGAGTTTCAGGATCAATCGAGCAATATCGACGACAGCCTGCGTGCGCTCAAGCGTGATCCGATGCCGGGAGTGATCGCCTCCGGACGCGAGCAGCAGAGTGCGAGCCTGTTTCCCGAATCCGAAGTGGATGAGCGTACTATCGATATAATTGAAAACGCTGAGAGTGCTGTCGATGACCCGGTAGCCGATGCGGCTGTTGTCGCCGAGGAGACGGTATCCGAGGTAACAGATGATGCAGCCTTTGCCCAGGTCGAGCCCGAGGTTGAAAGCGAAGCAGCCATCGAGACCGAAATGGTTGCGGAGCCCGATACTGAACTGGCGATGACGGAGACGCAGGCAGATGCGCCGGTCACCGTGACACCGCGAGATACGGATGCAGCGAGCTCAACCGAGGTCGTAATCGCGACTACCACCGGGACAGGAGCGGCTGCAACCACGGCGAGCGGCAGTTCTTCTACGCTGGAAATTTCGTCTAGCAAGCAGGTGGCACAGAAAGATACCTGGCTGCGCCAGGCTTACGCGGCTTACCAGGCTGGCAATGACGAGCTCGCACTAGAGCTTTATAACAAGGTGTTGCAACAACACCCCAGAAATCGCAATGCGCTGCTGGCGCGCGCGGCGATCCACGTACAAAACAACAACGGCAACGCCGCGATCAAGGACTACCAGGCGATCCTGCTTGATAATCCGAAAGATGCGCTGGCGATGGCTTCGCTGATCACGGTGGCAAATTATTCGCCCCAGGAGAGCGAGACGCAGCTGAAGCTGATGGTGCGCGAGGCGCCGGACTCGCCCTACCTGAATTTTGCGCTGGCCAATGCCTACAGCGCGCAAAATCGCTGGCAGGAAGCGCAGGGCTACTACTTCAGAGCGTTGCAAAATAATCCGGGTGATCCCAACTACGCCTACAACCTGGCCGTTAGCCTGGAGCATATCTCCCAGCCCCGGGCGGCGATGTCCTATTACCAGCGCGCGCTGGAGAATTTCGACAATGGCCTGGCGACTTTCAGCAGGGAAGTTGTAGATCAACGGCTGGAGATGTTGGCAAAACTATGAACGCGGAAAAGAAGCCCAAGCGTCTCGGCGAAATCCTGATCGATGAAGGTGTCATCACCACCGATCAGCTGGAAATCGCGCTAACCGAGCAGAAAAAGATTCACGAGCCGCTCGGTAAGCTGCTGGTCAACCTCGGTTTTGCAACCGAGGCGATCATGCGTTCGGCGCTGGGCGAAGCGCTGGAACAGGAAAGCGTCGACCTGTCGCGCGTGGTCCCCGACCCGGATGCGATCAAGATGATCAATTCGGATACCGCGCGCAAGCACAAGATTATCCCGCTGAACTACGATCCTATTCGCAGCACGCTGACGATCGCGATGTCGGATACCTTCAACCTGTTTACGCTGGACCGGATCCGGATCCAGATCGGCCAGCATATCGAACTGATCCCGGTGCTCGCTGGCGAAGCCGAGATCTCCAACGCGATCGACCAGTTTTACGGTTACGAACTGTCGATCGACGGTATCCTGCGGGAGATCGAGACCGGCGAGGCCG
>JAACFA010000225.1 GCA_009937625.1 Gammaproteobacteria bacterium
AGCTCGAAGCGATCCTGCTTGCGCAACATCCGGTGCAGGTCCGATACGCTGATTTCCTTGATTCGTGGCATTAAATTTCGATTCTGGAACGATTACTGTAATATCATGTCGATATTATTCTAGTATAGCCCGATTTCCAATCGCACAATTGCACCTATTCTCGCAGCCTTACATGCCGCAGTACCCCTGTAACTCGTTGAGCCTCGGCCGTTCAGTTCTCGCTGTAATCCTGAGCGTTATGTTATTGCATGCAGGCTTCGCTGCGAGCGCAAGCTCGGAACTGCCTTCGCTGGGGCAGAACTCGCTACTGAATATCGAGCGTGAAAAGCGGCTGGGCCGTTCGGTTTATGAACGGATTCTTGCCGGTGGGCTGGTCGAGACTAATCCGCTGCTGGATCGCTACATCAACGATCTCGGGTTCCGCCTGCTGGCGGGGATCGATAACCGGGTACGGGATTATCGATTTTTTATCGTGCGCGACGATTCGGTAAACGCGTTTGCGCTGCCCGGTGGCTTTATCGGCGTTCACCGGGGGTTGATCATGCAGGCGCGGACCCAGCATCAACTGGCGTCGGTGATGGCGCACGAAATTGCGCACGTTCGCCTGACACACGGTATGGATATGATGGAAAAGGGCAGCGAGCTAAACAGCGCGGCGCTGTTGAGCATGCTGGCGGGATTGTTGCTGGGTGGCGCAAACTCCGAGGTCGGGGCCGCCGTGCTGTACGGCGGCATCGCGGGGACGCAGCAGGCGATGGTTAATTTCACTCGCGAAAACGAGTACGAGGCCGATCGCGTCGGCATGGATCTGCTGCAACGGGCGCAATTCGATCCTAACGGCATGGTCGAGTTTTTCGGCATCATGTCGAAGCTGTCAGGCCCATCCGAAATTGGGAATATCGAGTACCTGCGTACACACCCGTTGAACAACAATCGAATCGCCGAAGCCGCGGATCGGGCCAGCAGGCTGGGCCATGGCCGCAATCAGTTTGACGATTTCCTGCTGTTCAAGGATTACCTGCTGTACAACAGCAGCGACTATCTACCCGACCAGGGCAGCGAATTCCTGCGGGCCCTGAGATTGACGCTGGCCGCTGATTACCGCGCTGCTGACGCGAAACTGGCCGCACTGTACCAGGGTGACAACGAGAATATCTGGTACAGCATCGCGTTTGCCGAAAACCTGGAGCACCTGGGCCGCGAGTCCGAGGCGGAACTGGTTTATCGCCGTTTGCTCGACATCTTTCCCGGGGATTACGTGTTGTCGATGCGCCTGGTGCAGGTACTTAAACTCGGTGGCCACAACCAGTCTGCGCTGATGATAGCAAGAACCCTGGAGAACGAGCACCCGAACGACAAGCAGGTTTATTTCGAATTGTCTGAAATATACCGGGCGCTGAATCGCCCGGCCTTGCGCATGATGGCCGAGGCCGAGTTCCACCGGATAGCCGGTAACCCTGATCAGGCAATCAAGCTCTACGACCAGGTGCTAAATCTGCCCGACACCGACCTCGCTACCCAGTCGAAGGCGCGCGAAAAGCTGATTTCAAGCTTTACTGCCGGCTGCCGATACAAACCGGTAATCAAAGTGCCACCGCACTATATCCGCGAATTCATCGTCAGCCGCAACCGTCGCATCGTCATGGAAGCCTACCGGGGAAAATCGATTTTGAGAAATCCCTATCTCGCGTTCGAAATCCCGGGCCGCAAGGGAGACCTGATAACCATCTCCTGGCTCGACGATCGCGGCAACTCCGAATCCGCCACCGCCAAGGTCCGCTAAATCGTCCCAGTCGGCAACCGATGCGCTCCCCCGCGACATAAAGACAGTGTGCCCGGAAAGCCGGTCCTTTTTCGGGAAGCCGCAGGTCACACTGTCAGTCGCGGGGGAGCGCATCGGTTGCCGTTTGGGATAGTGTTACCGACTAAATTTTTTTTGCGAATTGGTAGTTAAAAGATATCCGATCGCACGAGGATGATGTCTTAGGGGAAGCGGTCTTGTGGCGGAACCGATAAAAATTCCGTTATGGAAAGAGATTTCTTGGTAGAATCCGCGGACTTTTTTTGTGAGTGATCGAGACGTGTTTGTTAATTTCCAGGCGCTGGGGTGCCGGCTCAACGAAGCCGAGCTCGAGACCTGGGCCAGCCAGTTCATGCAGCGCGGGCACCAGGTGACGACCGATGCCGCGGAGGCCGATGTGGTGGTGTTCAACTCCTGCGCGGTCACCGCCCAGGCAGACCGCAAGTCGCGCCAGCAAATCGGGCGGCTGCAGCGCAGTAATCCCGAGGCCAGGCTGATCGTCACCGGCTGTCATGCCAGCCTGAATCCGGATGCGGTAAAAAACTACCTCGGTGTCGACCTGGTGGTGGACAACCAGCGAAAGGAAGAGCTGGTGGATCAGGCCCTCGGGCTGTTTGACGACGGGTTCGAACATCAGCCAGGCGTCGATCCGGTGTTGGGCGAAGCCGAAAATGCCTTACTGTTGCGCGGGCGTCACCGGGGATTCATAAAAATACAGGATGGTTGCCGCTATCGCTGTACCTATTGCATCGTGACGCTGGCCAGGGGCGATGAGCGCAGCCGCAGTGAAGCCGAGATTCTGGCCGAAATCAAACGCCTGCACCGGCAGGGAGTAAAAGAGGTAGCGCTGACTGGAGTACATGTCGGCGGTTACGGCAGCGATATCGGTTCGAGCCTGTATCGCCTGCTCAACGAGATTCTCGAACACAGTGAAATACCGCGTATTCGGCTTGCGTCGGTCGAACCCTGGGACCTGCCGCGGCATTTCTTCGACCTGTTCCAGGATTCGCGCCTGATGCCGCATATGCACCTGCCGATTCAGAGCGGATGCGACTCGGTGCTGAGGCGCATGGCGCGACGCTGTAAAACGGAAGCGCGGTCCCATTGTTCAACGTGACGACCGACCTGATCACCGGGTTTCCAGGCGAGACCGAGCAGGAATGGCGCCAGACGATGCAGTTTGTCGAGCGAACCGGCTTCGGGCACATGCATATATTTCCGTTCTCGGCGCGCGCCGGTACCAAGGCCGCGCGCTTACCCGACCAGGTGGACGCGCTGACCAAAAAAGCGCGCAGCCGTGAAATGCACGAACTGGCCGCGGTGTTGAAACGACGTGAGCTGCAGGCACACCTGGGCCAGCGGGTCGCGGTTCTGTGGGAGCAGCAGCCTGGCGGTGACGGCGGCTACTGGAGCGGTTACACGCCGCACTATCACAAGATTATCTCTGGTGATCCCGAGATCAGCGCGGCCAGTATCAGCGAGGTAAGCATCGAATCGATTTCCGACGACGGATCGCAGTTGGTCAATCGGGAGCGCCCGGCCCAGGTGGCGGTTGCCGACATCCAGTTACATGACGCGCGAAATTAAATCCGGCAACTGCTATATCCTGCAACTGCGGGATGACGTCCAGGAATACGACGTCGATTGCTTCGATATCGATTACTGGGAAGGCAAGCCCGGATTCGAAAAGCTCGGCGGCGGGCGCGGCGGCAGCTGCCTGGTCGAAATCGCAGGGAGCAGGGCACTATTGCGTCAGTATTATCGCGGCGGTTATATCGGCAACTTTCTTAGCAATCAATACCTGTGGCTAGGCAAAGCGATGACTCGCCCGTGGCGTGAATGGAAGGTGCTACAGCGAGCGATAAGGGCGGGATTGCCGGTTCCGCGGCCGATAGCCGCCTGCGCCTGCCGCAGCGGCCTCGTATATCGCGCGGCACTGCTCATGACTTACCTCGAAGATACCGAGATGCTGACTCAGCGGCTTGCGCGCGGCAAGCTGTCGCCCGAGTCGTGGCATCGTCTCGGGTTGTTGATCCAGCGCATGCAGGGCGAAGGCATCCGCCATGCCGATCTCAACTCGGATAATATCCTGATCGATTCGCAAGACCGGTTTTACCTGATTGATTTCGACAAGGCGCGCATTATGAATCGCCTCGATGACTGGCAGTGGCAACCGCTGTATCGATTTCAGCGATCGATCAACAAGAGACATCGCAATCAGCATCTCCATTTTGACGAAGACGACTGGCAAGCCTTCATCGACGGCTATCAGGCCTGAGGCCGAGACCGGGAACCAACGATCCTTAAAGGTATTCCCTGACTAGCGTCATGTATTCTTCGACAATGTCGGGTTGCCGATCTAACCGCGATAGCGCCTCCCTGCCAAGCTCCTCGGCCTGTTCAGGCCGCGCGAGCAGGCGCGCGATCTCGCGCCAGCAGTCCGCCATGTTTTCGACCTGCAGCACGCCGCTGCCCATGCCGAGCATTTCGATATCTTCGACGATGTTGGTGTCGGAAGGGCCGGTGATTATGGCGCGGCCCAGGGCTGCTGGTTCGATCAGGTTATGACCGCCGGTGTTGTCGAAGGAGCCGCCCATGATGACGACGCGGGCGTAAGCCATCAACGCCTCGAGCTCGCCAAGGGTGTCCGCCAGGTATACCTCGGTTTCGTCGGTAAGCGGCTGGGACTTGCTACGCACCGCGTAACTCAGCCCGAGACCCTGGATCTGACCCTGAATTTCCGCGCTGCGGTCCGGATGCCGCGGCGCGAGCACCAGCAGGACGTCCGCCAGCGCCGCCGGGCGGAATTCGAGGAACTGCTGTTCCTCGCCGGGATGGCTGGAAGCCAGTAACAGGTAATCGCGCTCGATCAGCCGATTTTGCTGCCGCGATGGTTCGATTCTTGATTTGAGGTTACCGACGATCGTGATCCGATCCGCGTCTGCTCCCAGGCTCAGCAGGGTTTCCAGGTCCCGGTTGCCGCGGGTCAGGATGCGGGTAAAGTAGCCCAGCGTCGATTTCAGCAGGCGGCGCACGAAACCGCTGGTGTCGAGCGACTTGCGCGACAGCCGGGCGTTTAGCAGCAGCAGATTCATACCCCGCCGGCGCGCCTGGTAGAGCAGCTCCGGCCAGAGCTCGGTTTCCATCACCAGTCCCAGTTTGATCGAGTGCCGAGCGAAGAATCGCCGGCAATGCCACCAATTGTCGAACGGGATAACGCCGGCCGCTACCGAGTCGGGAAACTGCTTGCGTATCGCCCGGTAACCGGTCGCCGTGAAGCTGGTGAAAATAATGGATTCACCCTGTTCGATCAGCGCCCGCACCAAAGGTGCGACGGCGCGCGTTTCGCCAACCGAAGAGGCGTGCACCCAGACCTGGTCGCCGCCCGCGCTGTCGAAGCCGAACATGCGCATCGCCAGGTAGTCGCGCGTACCATGTTTGAGGCCGTGCTTTAAGCCATGCAGAATCCAGAACAGATACAGCGGCAGCGACAGCAGGCGATAACCGACACCCGGCGAATCCGGTTGCGCCGAAACGCTCATTGATAGAAAGGAGCCTCGCCCGGTGGACGTGTTTTGAAGCGCTGATGAATCCACATGTAGTTTTCCGGAAACAGGCGCGCGTATTTTTCGATGGACTGGTTGATCTGGGTGGCGTCAACGAGATCGTCGCCGCTGGGGAAATCCGGCAGCGGCGGTTCGATATGGAGAATGTACCCGGAACCGTCTTTCTTGCGCTCGGGGTAGTAGGGCATCATCGCCGCGCCAGAGGAATGCGCCAGTCTCGAGCTTGCGGTAATGGATGCCGCAGCAATCCCCATGAACGGCGCGAAGACATTGCGCTCGCGTCGGAAATCCTGATCTGGCGCGTACCAGGTAGTAATCCCTTTCTTAATACCCTTGATCAACTGCCGGGTGCTCTTGCGCGACACGGTATTGACAAAATAACCACTGCGCTTGGTAAACAGGTAGCTGTCGAACATCGGGTTGCGCTGTGTCCGGTACATCACCTGTAACGGCACATAAAGGGCTAGCAGGCGTGCCCCGATTTCGAGGGTGGAAAAATGTCCCGCCAGTAGAATAGCACCGCGACCGCTTTCCAGCACCGCGTCCAGGTGTTCGCGCCCTTTTATTTCGACCAGGGGTCTCAGCTTTTCCGGCGACCACCACCAGCACATCGCCATCTCGATCAGCGAGATACCCAGGTTCTGGTAACACGCGGACTTGATCCGGTTTCTCTCGGCAAGCGGTTTTTCCGGGAAACAGCGTGCCAGGTTGAGATCGACGATGCGCCGGCGCCGCGTGCCAGCGGCCAGGAATACGAAACGGCCGAACAGGCGGCCAAGCGCCATTTCGACACGGTAGGGCAGCAGGGACACCAGTCGCAATAACCCGAAGATACACCACATGGGCCAGAATTTCGGTGCGTAGTAATCGCTCGCTTTGAATGTTACCGAGCTTTGTTCACCCATCGATTACTACTGGGTCAACCAAAGGTTGATTTCGAACAGGTCCTCCTCGTTGAGGATGCCGGCCGCCTGCTTCAGACGCAGCTTATTGAGCACATATTCGTAGCGTGAAGCGGCGTAATCGCGCTGGGTCCGGTAGGTTTCTCGCAGTGATATCAGCACGTCGACGGAGGTCCGGGTGCCGACCTCGAAACCTGCCTGGGTTGCCTCGAGCGCAATCTTGCTGGACTCGTTAGCCTGCTCGAGCGCTTTGACCTGACTGATGCCGGATACCACGTCGAGGAAAGCGGTGCGGGATTGTTGCACGGCGAGTCGGTTTTGTAACAGCGCGGTATTCTGCGCGGAGACAAATTCTGACTCGGCCTGTGAGCGTTCGGCAGTAAGGCGCCCGCCGGTGTAGAGCGGTATCTGCAGCTCGAGCCCGACCGTCAGGTCATCCTGCTGAGCGTCGCTCAGGAAACTGTCGTCGGTGTCGGTATCCCTGTCCGCGTAACTGGCGACAAAATCGAGAGTCGGGTAACCGCTACGCGCCTGTTTATCGCGCTCGTAGCGCGCGGCGTTGAGTCGTTGCTGCGCCGCGAGCAGGTCGAGGTTATTGTCCAGCGCGAGGGCCACCCAGGATTCCACCGCAGCCGGGTCAGGCAGCGATAATTGAAGCTCCGGGCCCAGCGGCGCCAGCTTCTTGATCGAAGGATCGGCGGTAATAAGCACCAGTGACTGGAAGGCATTTTCGAGGATATTCTCGGCCAGGATCACCTGTGCTTCGGCGTTGTCGAATCGAGCCTGGGCTTCGTGCACGTCGGTAATCGCGATCAGGCCCACCTCGAAACGTTTTTGCGCCTGTTCGAGCTGGCGGGCGATCGCGGTGCGCTCCGCATAGGTGAACTCGACATTATCTTCGGCGGCGAGAATACTGAAATAAGTCTCCGCGACGCGCAGGATCAAAGCCTGCCGTGCGGCCTTCAGGTCGGCGAGTTCCGCCTCGGTACTGGCCTCGGCGACCTTGATGTTGCCCCGGGTTTCGGTGTCGTAGAGCGACTGCGTCAGGTTGACGCTGATTCGCGCCTCGAGCCGTTGGCGTCGAACGATATCTGCGGTTTACGCTGGGAGCTGGCTAGTGGCAGGGCCTGGACCGCCGCCAGGTAGTTGGATTCGGCTATCTTGAGTTCGGCATCGTTTTTCAGAGCGAGACCGTAGACGGTTGCCAGATCCTCGGCTGGCGCGACCTGCCACCACAGTAGCAGGAGCAAGAAGGCGAACTTCGATGATAATTTTTGCATTCCGGTTATCTTTGAATTTTTGGTTGCAGGGATTATAGAGAAACTGTCGGTTTATTAATACACGGGCATGTCGGGGTCAACCTCGCGCGCCCAGGCTTCGACGCCACCCTCCAGGTTGATCAGCGTGCCGTCATTTTGCTGCTGCATGAACTGGATGACGTGCTGGCTGCGAATACCGTGATGGCAAATCACGACGATTTCAGGCACATCGTGAAAGCGATGGATATTTTGCGGGATCTGCGCCATCGGCAGGTTGATACTGCCGACGATATGACAGATCTCGAATTCCCAGGGTTCGCGCACGTCGAGCAGCAGCGGATTGGCATCCTCGAGATGCTCGGCCAGTTGCGACGCGGTCATCCGGCGCATGGCGACTGCGGCTAGCCGCCGAGCCGTGGCAAATCGGTTTCAAACAAGGATTGGGTCGTCCATTCGGTCTCGCCGACGCGCGTTATCAGCAATGCTTCCATCACCGGTGACTGGCCGACGATAACAAACATGCGGCCGCCGACTTGTAGCGCCTGCCGCAGATTTTCCGGCACCGCGGCGAGCGAGCCGGTGACCGCTATAACGTCGTAGGCCAGTTTGTCGTCGACCTGCGACAGCCCGGTGCTGGCAAAATCGACGTTGGTCAGCCCGCAGTTGTCGACGTTGGTGCGCGCAAACTCGATCAGCTCGTCGCGGGTATCGATGCTGGTAACGTGCTGCGCCAGGCTTGCGAGGCAGGCGGTAATGTAACCGCAGCCGCAGCCTACCTCTAGCGCGCGGTCACCCGGTTCGATCAACAGGGCCTGCAGCATGCGGCCCTCGACCGTGGGCGGCAGCATGCTGACGCCGTCACCGATCGGGATCTGGCAGTCGGCGTAGGCCAGGCCCTTGTAGGGGTCACGAACAAAGTCTTCACGGTTGATTTGCGCGAGCACCGAAAGCACCTGGCTGTCGAGCACTTCCCACGGACGGACCTGCTGTTCGATCATATTGAACTTGGCGGCGGCTGTATTGGTCATGAAGCTTCTTATTCGGGTGGGTTTAAGCCAGGCGTTAATATAGCACCCCGGGATCGGTTATCACCAGTCATTGCTGGCGTAGTTGTGGGTAATTTCCTCGCCGGGCGCGATATCGCGCAACGCGAAGACGCTCAGGTCGTCGTAGTAACAGGCGTTCGGCTGGTCCGAGTGGTTGATGTACCTGAGATCGCACATCACCTCGATGCCCTGGTCTGCGCTAATCCAAAGGACGTGATCGCCGTCCTCGGTGCAGGGCCGACCCTGCAGCCAGCCGATGACGGTACCACTCCGGATGCGGGACTTCGCGAACAGGCCCTGGCCGTGGATGTTGCTGGCGGCGACATAGGTATTCTCAATCATCGGTTATTTTGAATTTCGTCTTTCTAAGAGTATTATTTTGAAACCTAATAATTATATCAAGGGCATTATAATGAGGAAATTCAACTTCAATTACGGCAGTTTTATCCTTGCTGCGCTAATATCTCTCGGCTCGGCGGGTTCGGCTCATGCTGCCGGTTTTGCCCTGATCGAGATGAATGCCAACGGGCAGGGTAACGCCTACGCTGGCGCCGCGGCCTATACGCCGAACGCGTCGACGGTTTATTTCAATCCCGCGGGGATGATGCAACTCGAGGGCGAACAGATCTCGATCGCGTCGCACTACATCGATCCGACCTCGGATTTCGAGAATAAGGGGTCGACGCTGGCAGATGGCATTACCCCCATCGGCGGCTCGGAAGACGATGGCGGGGAGAGCGCTTTCGTGCCGAATTTCTACTGGGTCAGGCCGCTCGACGACAACATGAGCTTCGGCCTGGGTGTCAATTCGCCGTTCGGCCTCAAGACCGAGTACGAAGATGACTGGGTCGGCCGCTACCATGCGATCCTGTCGGATCTCAAGACTGTTAACTTCAACCCGAGTATTGGCTATCGCGCCAGCGACAAGGTATCGATAGGCGGCGGTATCAACGTCATGCTTGCAGATGTCGAACTGTCGAGCGCGGTTGATTACGGTTCTATTTGCGCTTTCTTTGGCGGAGCGGCCGCAGTTGCTTGCGGCACGCCGGGAAGCTCATTGACCGATGGCCTGGGTGAACTCGAGGCTGACAATTACGACGATGTCGGACTGGGTTTCAATATAGGCTTGACCTACATGGTTTCCGATGTGACCACGATCGGAGTCGCCTATCGCTCCCAGGTCGATATCGACGTGGATGGTGACGCGGACTTCAGTTACGCAGCTAACCCGGCAGTGGAGCCTATCGTAACCGGTGCGGGTTTATTTACCGACACCGGCCTCCGTGCCAAGGTCACCCTGCCGGCCAAGTTATCGGTCAGCATAGCGCACCGGATCGACAAGTTTACCTGGCTGGCCGATGCAACCTGGACCGGTTGGAGCTCTTTCGACGAGTTACGTATCGAGTATGATAATCCAAACCAGCCTGATACGGTCACCACCGAGGACTGGGACGACAGCTGGCGCTACTCGGTCGGTTTCGATTACCAGGCCACGGATGCGCTGGTCCTGCGTGCCGGGCTCGCGCTCGACGAGACCCCGATACCGAGCTCCGAGCGCCGCACTCCGCGCATCCCGGGTGACGATCGCACCTGGGTATCGCTGGGCCTGACCTACGTGGCAAGCGATGCTTTCTCCTTCGACGTCGGTTATTCACACCTGTTTATCGACGATGTCGATATCGATAACACGCTCGAAAATGCGGTCCCGTCGACTAACGCAACCCTGACCGGCGAATACGAGGCTGAAGTCGATATCCTCAGCGCACAACTGAACTGGAAAATCGACTAGTCTCGGGTAGCTGAACGACCTGAAGGCCGCGAGCAATCGCGGCCTTTTTTTTGTTCGCGGCACGACGCCGCGACAACCCGGGCGCGGCCAGTTCCAGCTGCTCGGTAATTACAGGGTGGACGAAATACCGGGCTACTTTTTGAGCAAGCCGGTCGCGGCCGATGCGATCGAGTCGATGATTCTGAATCCGGATAAGCTCGCGAATTCCTCGGCCAAGATAATCCAGTTACATCCCTGAGCCCGGTCGCAAAGCCTTCAACCCGATAACTCGAATCCCAGTTGCTGCAAGACCCCAGGCGGTAATCCGATGCCTTGTCGGTTTACGCTGAAGCGCGGGTACTCGAGCCGGTCGGGGTAGACCCGGCGCAAGCCGTCGAAATGAACGGCAAAATCGTCTTCCCCCAGTGCCGCACCGTCGATTAATGCCTCGTGATCGCGCCAGATATCACAATGCTGTTGAAACAACCGGGTCCAGGATTCAAGCCCGGGACAGGAGAGGTCGCATTCGATCTTCTGCTTTGCCGGCAGCAGTGTCGACATGTGCCAGCCGGATACCAGCCCGAAATGCGCGCAGGCCGCGTCGAGTACCATTTGCGTCCCGCGTAGCCGGCCCTCCACGCTGTAGCCGGCGATATGCGGAGTCGCGAGATCGACGCGCTGCAGCAGTTCGCGCGAGACCAGCGGTTCACCTTCCCAGGTATCGAGAAATACGCTCAGGTCGTCACGCTGGTGCAGCAACTCCAGCAGGGCCGCGTTGTCGACCACCTCGCCGCGTGCGGCGTTGACCAGCAGGCATCCGGCGGCCAGGTTTGGCAGCCGGTCTCTGTCGAGCAGGTGATAGGTCGGGTGGCTGCCGTCACGCGTCAGCGGCACATGCAGGCTGATGAAGCTGCATTCTTGCAGGATCGTGTCGAGATCGACAAAGTCCTGGCTGGAGTCTCCGGCTTCCTGCAGCGGCGGGTCGCACAGCAGGCAGTCGATGCCGAGCGCATCCAGTTTCTGTCGCAGACGAGAGCCGACGTTGCCGTGGCCGACGATGCCGGCCCGGAGCCGGAACGGGTCGAATCCGTTGCGTTTCGATAGCGCGAACAAGCCGCTGACGACGTACTCGGAAGCCGCTTCGGCGTTGCATCCGGCCGCGTTGCTGCAGCCGATACCGGCGCTTCGCAGGTAATCCAGGTCGATATGATCGGTGCCGATGGTCGCGGTGCCGACGAATTCGACCGGCGTGCCGTCGAGCAGCTCGCGGTCGACGCGGGTAACGGTACGGGTAACCAGGCAGCGGCAATCCCGCAGATGTTCGCGCCGGATATCTCGCCCGGGCATAAGCTGAACCTCACC
>JAACFA010000226.1 GCA_009937625.1 Gammaproteobacteria bacterium
GCGTCTCGATGGCGCCGCCCTTGCTGGCGTCGCTGTGGTGAATATCCAGCCAGTACCAGTCTGCACCCTCCCAGGAGAGGCCGGAATAGGCGACAAGGTGCGCTTCATCCTCGACGTGCCGCACAACCGCCTGGATGGCGGCACTCGCCCCGATCGAGTTGACGTGCGTGACGGCGGCATCAGCCGGCATTTCGTCCAGCCCGCGCATACTGACTTTATCTTCGATTCCGAGCACCCGAACGAGTTCGCGATCGGCGACCGTTTGCAACGCGGGGTGATACACCGTGCTGTTATGGTCCTCGTCCAGGGTGAAGACGAATGGCGTCACGCCCTGCTGGATACAGGCCCGCACGACGTGCTCCAGCTCGGGCGCCGTGAGTGTCGTGCTGCTCGAATAGCGCCGCTGGTCGGGGTGCCAGATCAGGACGCCGTTCTTGTAAGCCTGCGGCAGCTCGAAGCTGTGGCCTTCCAGGACGGCCCGCGCGCCGTGCAGCGTGCGGCCCGTCGCTATGGTGTAGGCAATATCGCGTTTCGACAACAGCTTCAGCGTCTCGCTCGTATAATCCGATATTTTGGAATTACGGTTGAGCAGCGTTCCATCGAGGTCGAAAACAATGAGTTCCATCAGTAGCGGGCCGTGTGGGATTACCAAGCGCTAGTGTCGCTGCTGCGCCGGGCGGATGCAAACCTGATTAAATATCTTCAGCCTATAATTAGCAAGCAGGTTAGCGAACGGGTGGGTTAGCTTTTCGGCAGATTTTTCCTCGGGTCGTAGAAAGGCTTCGGCACGACCTTCGCGGCACGATTTTCGGCCAGCATAACGACCTCGACGCGGGTATCGATTGAACTGTGCTAGATTTGCACCATGGCCAGGGCTATGTTGGACCGAAGACGTGGTGAGTAAACGGCAGAGGTAACATGCGCCACTCGCTCACCGGCGACAGCAATCGGCCGGAACTCGGTGTTAGGACCCGGCAACGGATCACCGTCGATTTGCAGCCCCACCTGCAGACGGCCCGACCAAGGGCACTAACATTTTTATGATTACAGCGGACCTAACTTGTTCGAGAATTACCACCCGCCGAAATAGATATGCATTGCCTGCTCGAGGTATCGGGAAGCAGTTTTTGCGAGTGGACGGCACGGCCGGTTACTACGACCTCGTCTGCAAGGGGCAAACCGGTCCCAGTGCCGCCTTGCGGGTTATATTTTTAGCTCTATTCCTCCCAGCACGGCTCGTTCATTGCAATGAACCGAGTTGCGTCGCTAATACCGATATCCTGTAGTGTGTGCCTATCGATACGAGCAAGCTCCATGCTCGACTTGTGGCGCAGTCTCCATTTTTCCGGGGCCATCGCAAATCTCGCCAGATTATGAGCTAAAGCGAATACAGTTAAGTTAAGGTTGACCATTACTCGGGAGTGCGTTTGTGCAAGTGCTATCTGGTTCATGACGACCTCTTCTGACACTGATTTGAAGAGGACTATAAACTCATCCGGCGGGAACGCTCGTGAGCTATTACCCGAAAAAATATGAAATACTTACCATTTCGGCCCTGCTACCTGGCCCAAAAATATAACGCTTTATTAAACGACCTGTTATTAAAAGTCGAACTCCATGCTCTGAAATACCTGGCCGGCATTGCGCTTGGCCAAAAACTCGGCGGTTGGCAAGTGCATATAGGGAGACTGGTCGATCTGGTAAGCATCCTCCAGCGTACCGCCATTTTCGATCAGTTCAGCGACCTTTTCTCGCAGGAAAACGAGGTAATCGCGGGTATATTTCCTGACCGTTGCCATGTCGGTCGGCTCGCCATGGCCCGGTATTACCACCTCGGCGCCCAGGGCCTCGAACTTGTCCCAGGTTTCGATCCATGCGCCTGAATCGGTATGTTCGAACAGTGGCAGCATGCGTTGATGGAAAGCCATGTCACCCGAGATTACCAGCCGTCTCTCGGGCAGCCATACGATAATATCACCCGGGCTGTGCGCCGGGCCCAGGTTTAGTAACTCGATTCGCTCGTCACCCAACTGGATAATCTTTTTATCCTCGAAGGTTTCGTCCGGCAAAACCACCTTCGTTCCTTCCGCCTTTTCCTCGGCCCGCGCCTGCATCCTTTCGAGGAGTGCAAACGACTGCTGCTCGATCTCGTGCAGCGCGTCGATATGAGCGATCACCGGGACGCCTTGCTCCTGCCAGTAGCTCGAGCCCAACATTGCATGCCCCTGGCCATTTTCCAGCACCACGTAGCGAACGGGCTGGTCGGTGATCTTCCTGATCTCCTCGTGCAGGGCTTTTGCCAGCAGGTAATTGTCACCGGCATTGACCACCAGCACGCCGGCGTCGGTAATCACGAACGACAGGTTGTTGTTATGCCCGGAATTCGCATAGGTCCCGGGTGCGGTCGCTCCGATTGCCGACCATACCCCTGGCGCTACTTCCCTGGGCAGATCGTACAACATCGATTGCGGTGCCTTGTCGCTGTTGTAAAGCGCCTCGCCGGTCAGCACCCCGCCCGAAGTCGTCTCTGAGGTAGAACCGGTCAGGTGATCGCGCATAAACTTTGCCGACCGCTGTATCGAATCCTTCGATGCCAGATCGTCGGCAAAAGTCCGTACGTTTTTGGGTCGGAAATCGAAGCCGCGACCAACGCCGGGGTAGATAATCAGCCGCGCATTCCTGCCCTTGTCCTGCATTACCTTAATACTGGTTTCGATCACGCGACGGCGCTGATACTGCTCTTCGTCACCGATAAACACCAGGGTCGGCAGGGTCAATTGCTCGATCTCCGGCGCGTAGCCGTAGACCTGTAGCGGCTCCGGCGCATTCGGGTCCTGCAGATGCGGATAATACGAAACATAGCAGGCGATGTGCTTATCCTGGCGATTGAACGTGGTCGCCACTTTGAGCGTGTAGTAACCCCCGCGGGTGTGAGAATAAAGACAGGCCTTGTCCGTGCTGATGTCGCTGCGCTCGAGAAGCACGTCAACCGCCGCGTCGATATCTTTCTCCAGCGCGTAGTCGTGCTCTATCGGGTGGGTACCCAGAAAATGTGCCCCGTATATATCCGGCGCCAGCACGACGAAACCGCGTGCCGCAAGGCGTCGAGCATGGCGTTTAACCAGATCGTCCAGACCACGCCTGCCGTGCACGAATAAAACCGCCGGGTATTTTTCGTCGTTCGCCGGGCGTAGCACGAGGGACGAAACCTCGACGTCGCCGCTCATGTAACTGGTCCACGACGATTCGATGGCAAAATTTTCGGGGGTCTCGATCAGGCCGTCGTTCCACCAATGATCGTCCCACCACCAGGAATTGTCCTCTCCATCCGGTTGGGCGCTTACCTGGTTAGCCGCGATCGAAATCACGATAAATACGATTAGTCGAAATTTAGATAACATAATTCGAAATCCCTGATAAATCATTCACGTCTATTGTTACGGCGATGTCAGTCACACTCGAGCCTGAATGTATTTTATGCATGATGAGCGGTCTATCCTGGCGAAGGTTAGCGATGCCCAATCTCATCATATTCCCTGGCAATCGAGTTTCCTGACATTCATTAACTGATGGACCGGCTCGATAGCAACGACACCACCGCCTTTTGTCAATCGGTCGGCCAGGGCCGATAATTCGGCCGCTACGGTTTCCGCCTGCTCGGCCGTGGTGTAGATCTCTACTTTCATGTTATCCGAAAAGCCGAACGGGCTGAAATCGTTCACATAATCGCCAAAGCCTTTAACCATGCTGACGGTGACGCCGGGGACATCCAACTGCTGGATCGGCTCGTGCAGCGCTTTGTAATCAGTGATGTTCAGGATGGCTACTACTTTACAATATTTCATATTTCACGCCTCTTGCTGCGATAGCTGTACACGGGATGCAATGCGAGCATTCGATTTCCAAAGGAAGTAGATCGCTGGAATAACCAGCAGCGTCAGAATCAACGAACTGATCATGCCGCCGATCATGGGACCGGCTATTCTTTGCATGACTTCCGACCCTGTGCCTTCGCCCAACATGATTGGAATCAATCCCACCACGATCGCGGCGAAGGTCATCATGATGGGGCGAACTCGACGTCCGGCGCCTTGTATCACCGCGTTTCGTATTTCGTCCCGGCTCAATTCGCGATTATCATGCAACGCCTGTTGGCGCGCCCTGGAAAATGCCAGATTCAAATAGACCAGCATCAGTACACCGATTTCGACGGTTACTCCAGCCAGGGCTATAAAACCGACGCCAACGGCTACGGACATTTCATACCCCAACAGGTACACCAGCCAGATCCCGCCGATAAGAGCGAACGGCAAGGTTCCCATGATAATCAGAACTTCGACCACGTTGCGAAAGTTGATGTAGAGCAGCAGCATGATAATGCCGAGCGTAAGCGGTACGACAATCGACAGGCGCTGCTTCGCCCGCACGAGATACTCGTACTGGCCCGACCAGGCTATCGAGTAGCCCGTGGGTAACTCGAGCTTTGCCGCCACGACGCGCTGGGCTTCGGCAACATAGGAACCGAGATCGCGACCGCTGATATCAACCAG
>JAACFA010000227.1 GCA_009937625.1 Gammaproteobacteria bacterium
ATTCTATTTAGGCTGCCGCCATCGAATAATTCCATAAAAATCTTGAGGAGCAGCCATGAAAGCCAGAGCCGCGGTCGCGTGGGAACCCAAAAAACCCCTTGAAATAGTAGAAGTCGAAGTTGCCGGACCGAAGCAGGGCGAAGTGCTGCTAAAAGTGCATGCGACCGGGGTATGCCACACCGATGCGTTTACGCTTTCGGGTGAGGATCCGGAGGGAGCGTTTCCAGCGATTCTGGGTCACGAGGGCGGTTGCGAGGTGGTTGAATGCGGTCCCGGGGTCACGACTCTGCAACCCGGCGACCACGTGATCCCGCTGTATATTCCTGAATGCGGCGAGTCGAGCTGCCCCTACTGCAGTTCGAGCAAGAACAATCTTTGTCAATCGATCGCGGGCACCGTGTGGACCGGCTTCATGCCTGACGGCACGCGCCGGTTTTCGCATAACGGCAAGGATCTTTACCACTACATGGGTTGTTCGACATTCGCGGAGTATACCGTGGTGCCGGAGATCGCGCTGGCCAAGATCAACAAGGCCGCGCCGCTCGACAAGGCCTGCCTGCTGGGCTGCGGCGTCACCACCGGCATCGGTGCGGTGATGAATACCGCCAAGGTCGAGCCCGGCTCCTCGGTCGCGGTATTCGGTCTCGGCACCGTCGGCCTGTCGGCGATCCAGGGCGCGGTGATGGCCGGCGCCGAGAGGATCCTGGCGGTCGATATCAATCCCGACAAGTGGGATATGGCGCAGGCGCTCGGCGCGACCGATTTCGTCAATCCCAAAGAGGTCGACGGATCGCTGCCGGAGTATATCCAGGAAATGACAGGTGGCGGCGTCGATTATTCCTTCGAATGTATCGGCAACGTCAACGTCATGCGCGATGCGCTCGAATGCACCCACATGGGCTGGGGCACCTCGACTATCATCGGCGTCGCCGGCGCCGGCGAGGAAATCAGCACGCGACCGTTCAACCTGGTGGTCGGACGGCGCTGGATCGGCACTGCATTCGGCGGCGTCAAGGGCCGCAGCGAACTGCCGGGCATGGTCGATCAGTACATGGATGGCAAGATCGAACTCGACAAGCTGGTCACGCACACCATGCCGCTGGAGGAAATCAATACCGCCTTCGACCTGATGCACGAAGGCAAGAGCATCAAATCCGTCATTCTGTTCTAACAGATCGCAATGAAAGAGATCGAAAGCATCAAGGAAAGCGGCGGTTATCTGAACCGCTATACCCACCCGTCGAGCGGTTGCAACTGCGAGATGACGTTCTCGGTCTACTTGCCGCCACAGGCACGGCAGGAAAAGGTCCCGGCGCTTTACTGGTTGTCGGGATTGACCTGCACCGATGACAATGCGCGCACCAAGGGCGGGTTCCAGCGCTTTGCCGCCAAACACGGCATCGCCATCGTGTTTCCCGATACCAGTCCGCGCGGCGAAGACGTCGCCGACGAGCCGGAGCGCTACGACCTGGGGCAGGCGGCGGGATTCTATGTCAACGCGACGCAGGATCCATGGAAGCCGCACTACCAGATGTTCGACTACGTTACCTGCGAATTGCCGGCGCTGATCGAGGCTAACCTGCCGCTGTTGCCCGGGGTCAAATCGATCACGGGGCACTCGATGGGTGGTCACGGTGCCCTGATTTGCGCGCTCAGGTTGCCGCATGCGTTTCGCTCGGTATCGGCGTTCGCGCCCATTACGAACCCGGTTAACTGCGGCTGGGGGCAAGGCTGTTTCGGTGCCTATCTCGGTGACGATAGCGCGGCCTGGGAAGCTTACGATGCGACCTGCCTGGTAAAAGCCGGTGGTCGCGTGGGCGACATCCTGATCGACCAGGGCGAAGCCGACGAATTCCTGCACGAGGGTCAGCTGTTGCCGGATAATTTCCAGGCGGCCTGCGACGCCGCGGAACAACCCTGCACCATCCGCATGCAGCCGGGCTACGATCACAGTTACCACTTCATCGCGAGCTTCATCGAGGACCACTTCGACTACCACGCGAAATTCCTGAAGTAACCGTCATCCCCGCGCTCCGAGTCATCCCCGCGCTCCGAGTCATCCCCGCGCTCCGAGTCATCCCCGCGAAAGCGGGGATCTCTAAAATACTCGCATTGCCGACGGCATTCTCCCGCGCCGTGCGCCAGGACTCTTATAAATTGCGGCACAATTACTAAATCCCGACTATTGCGAGGACGACGTCTTGCCCGGCTAACTGCCCTTGCGGGTTACCGCGATGCCAAGCAATATCATTGCCAGCGAGATCAGCGTCTGCAGGTTGATGGCATCGGCGAAATAAAGTCCGCTCCAGATAACGCCGAACAACGGCACCAGGTAGCCCACCTGCGACATGAACACCGCTCCGTTGGCGCGAATGATAAAAAAGCGCAGCGTGAACGCCAGCGCGGTGCCGATCACGCCCAGGTATACCAGCGCGATGACGGACGAAGCGTTGACCTCGGCCGGTAACGGGTTTTCGAGCAGAAAGGCCAGCGGAATCATGTACAGGCAGGCGCTTGCCATGGTGACCGCGGAAGTCGAAATCATCGGCAGGTGCGTCAGGCGCCGCGAAATCACTGATGACGTGGCGTAGCTGCAGCCGGCCGCCATCACCGCGAGTTGCCCCGGGAGGTTTCCCGTGCCGGATTCGATCAGGTCCCAGATGACCAGCACCATGACCCCGACGAAACCGATGCTGACACCGATCACCCGGGGCGTATTAATGCGCTCGTCGTCGCTGGTATAGTGTGACAGCAGCAATGATACGAATGTGCCCATCGCTACCAGCAACGCGGACTCGGCGCTACTGATGAATTGCTGGCCCCAGCTGATCAGGAAAAAAGGCACCGCGCTGTTGAGAAAGCCCACGATAAAGATCAGTCGCCAGTTGCGTAATCCTGTCGACAGTTTCTGACCGATGAGTAAGGCGATGGCGATTAAAACCGCGGCCCCCAGCGTGACCCGCCATGTCGCAATGCTGATCGGCCCGAAGTCCTGCAGCGCGATCGAGATAAACAGGAAGGCGCCACCCCAGACAGCACCGACGAAGACCAACCTGGCGATGTCGAAAAGGGTGGGTTGCCTGATAGCGTGTAGCATGCCCGCAGTTTAATCGGTGATACCGCCAATGACGACATATGCCGTCAGAAACAATGGTGACAAGGCTGATATTCGCGAACAGATTGAGTAAAATCGTGGTTCCTGCAGTGACGAATAGCTTCCATGTCCGATTTTGACGCCAAGAAAGTAGCCGAGATTCACGAACACCTGCATAGCCATCTACCATCCGAGTCGGCGCTGCGCGTCAAGGCGCTGGAAACGCTGCTGGTCGACAAGGGCCTGGTCAATCCGCAGACCATCGACGCCTGGATCGAGGCCTACACCGAGGAGATTGGCCCGAAACGGGGCGCCAGGGTGGTGGCAAAAGCGTGGAGCGATCCCGATTACAGGCAGCGCCTGCTGGACGATGCACCTGCCGCGATCGATGAGCTGGGTTATCTCGGCAAGGCGACCGCGCATCTCAAGGTGGTCGAGAATAGCGACACGGTGCACAACCTCGTAGTGTGCACGCTTTGTTCCTGTTACCCGTTCTCGATTCTCGGTATCGCACCGGCCTGGTACAAGGCCGCCGCTTATCGCTCTCGCGCAGTGCGCGACCCGCGCGGCGTGCTTGCTGAATTCGGCGTCGATATCGGCGACAACGTCGAAATCCGCGTCTGGGACAGCACCGCGGAATTGCGCTACCTGGTTATCCCGCAGCGACCTGCCGGCACCGAAGGCATGAGCGAAGACGAACTCGCCGAACTGGTAACGCGTAACTCGATGATCGGTACCGATCGCGATCTCGGCGAGGGATAAGCGCGTGGACGGAATTCATGATCTCGGTGGCAAGCAGGGTTACGGCCCGATTGAAGTCGACGACGAGGGTGGTCCATTCCACGAGGACTGGGAAGGTCGCGAATGGGGTATTGCGCAATGCGCGCGCACCCCGGGAATCACTATTGACTGGTGGCGCCACTGCCGCGAACTGATCATGCCGGTCGATTATCTCGGGCGGCCTTATTTCGATTCCTGGGCGCAAACCGATTTCTCGACCTATATCGAGGCCGGCTGGATGACGCTCGAAGAAATTGCCGCTGTCAAATCACTGGAGGCCAATCGCGAGCATGGCGAACCGCCGGCGGCAATGACGCTGCAGCAGGTGCTACAGGAAGACCATGACCATGCGTTCCGTTTCGACGGTGAAATCGAAGCAGCCCCGGTGTTCAGCGTGGGTCAGCGGGTGGTCACGGCGAAACACGGCCACGCCGGCCATACCCGCCTGCCGCAGTATGCTCGCGGGCGTAACGGTACCATCCAGGCCTATAACGGTGCGCACGTGTTCCCCGACCTGTCGGCGCGGGGTACCGAGGTTCACCAGCATTGCTACAACGTCATGTTTGATGCCGCTGAGCTCTGGCCTGAAGCCAGCGGCAGCAAGGACAAGGTATGCCTGGATCTATGGGAAAGTTACCTGAGGGGAGCCTGATCTTGTCCGAATCCGAAGAAAC
>JAACFA010000228.1 GCA_009937625.1 Gammaproteobacteria bacterium
TGACGGTGATCTCGACCTCAAACGCAAGGCGCTGCTGATGGGCGCACTGACGCACATTACCGAGACCGACGATCTGCATCGCGCCTCGGTAACTCACCCGGGATGCGTCGTGGTGCCGGCGGTACTCGCCCTCGGCGAAAAAACCGGCGCCAGCGGTGAACAAATGCTGCGCGCAATACTGCACGGTTTCGAAGCCATGTGTCGTATCGGCGCTGCCGTGGGACCGGCGCATTATCGTATCTGGCACAACACCGCGACCTGTGGACCCTTCGGCTCGGCGATGGCGGCGGCCAGCCTGCTCGAATTGACCGACGAACAGACCTTGAATGCGCTCGGCAACGCCGGCACCCAGTCCAGCGGCCTGTGGCAATTCATGGAGACCGGCGCGATGAGCAAACACCTGCATGCGGGCCGCGCCAGCGAATCGGGCCTGCTGGCCGCCGAACTGGCCGCGCATGGCTTTACTGGCCCGGCCGAAATTCTCGAGGGCAGCAAGGGCCTGTTCGCCGGCACCTGCGACGATCCGATACCGGAAAACATACTGCGCCAGCCGGACGACAAGTGGCAACTCTCGCTGACTTCGATCAAACCCTGGCCTTCCTGTCGGCATACGCATCCAATCATCGACTGCGCGCTCGAAATCCATCAGTTGCTCGACGGCAAGCCGACCAGGGAGG
This sequence comes from Gammaproteobacteria bacterium, assembly GCA_009937625.1. GTDB lineage: Bacteria > Pseudomonadota > Gammaproteobacteria. The sequence continues at coordinate 678 of JAACFA010000228.1, forward strand.
TCGGCATCAAGACCTACCAGGCGGCGCTCGACGTTTGCGATTGCCGCGAGCCCGAGACCGAGTACCAGGCCAAGTTTTCGCTTTATCACACGGCTGCAATTGCGTTGACCGATGGCGTGGTCGGGCTGGACTCGTTCGACGCCGACGCGCGCGAGCGCAGCGCACGGCTGCGCCGTGCCACCAGCGTATCTATCGTCGATCCCTACGCGTCGAACTACCCGGTATCCTGGGGCGCCGAGGTCACCGCGGTGACCGAATCCGGCGAGGCTTTCAAGGTTTCACGCAAGGATTGCAAGGGAGACCCCGAGTTAGCGCTGGATAGATCCGAGATGCGCGCCAAGGCGACGGGACTGCTGCAATACGGCGGCCTCGACCAGGCGGCCGCAATCCGGGTTTGCGACGAGGTGCTCGCGCTGCCGACCATGCAAAACAACCCGGGGCTGTTCACCCGCTTTCTCGATCATATATCTCGCTAGGCCATACTATCGACGCCTGCGTGGTCGGACGGCGATATCACTCGCAAGCAGTTACATTATTTCGATAATTCTAGAAATATAGTTGACGAATGGAGACGCATCGACTAGTATCACCCCCATGAAACTGGATACCGCCGCCAATATTCTCGCCAAGATCGGCAACCCCACCCGGCTCAGGATCGTGCGGCTGTTGGTGCGCACCGGAGACGAGGGCCTGCCGGTCGGCGTGATCCAGAAGAAACTGGGGATCCCGGGCTCGACCCTAACCCATCACATAACCCATTTGAAATCCGCCGGCGTTATCCGCCAACAGCGCCGGCAGGCGACTTTGATCTGCAGAGTCGAGTTCGGCGTAATCCAGGGCCTGGTCGATTACCTGACCGCAGAATGCTGCGCCGACATCGACTCCAGTGAAACCGCGGCCTGATTTTTCAGGCTTACTATTTCGAGATTACTAGAAAAATGGACACACTAACCGAAACCCGAAACCGCAACCAGCCCTTACTGCAGTTACTCGGCTCCGTCTGCAGGGACCGGGTTTTCATGGCCATGGCAACGATGTCAATCCTGCTGGCGTTACTCGACCTGCAGCAGCTGCCGCTCAGCCTGTTGTTTACCCTCGAGGCGCTGTGGGAAATGCTGCCGTTCTTCGCGCTTGCCATCGGCATCGCCGCCTACGCCAGGGCCACCAGTGCGGATAGCCTGATCGCGAAAGCCTTTAGTGGTCACCCGGTGCGGGCGACCATGCTGGCGGCACTGGTCGGTGCTATTTCTCCGTTCTGCTCCTGCGGCGTCATTCCGCTGATTGCCGCGATGCTGGGAGCCGGCGTCCCGCTGGCACCGGTCATGGCTTTCTGGATCGCGTCACCTATCATGGACCCGGAAATGTTCATCCTTACCGCCGCCGGCATCGGCTTTAACTTCGCGGTTGCCAAAACTGTCGCCGCGATGGCAATGGGATTGATGGCCGGCCTGTCTATCCTGCTAATCCAGCGCTACGGCGGGCTCGAATCGCCGCTGCGCGCCGAGGTGACTGGTTGCTGCGACAGCAGCTGCTCGACTTCCACCGAGAAAGCGGTTCTGTGGAGATTCTGGCGGGAGCCCGGGCGCATCGAGGTTTTCAACGCGGAATCCATTGCGATCGGCGTGTTTCTCGGTAAATGGCTGACGCTCGCCTTTTTCCTCGAAAGCCTGATGCTGGCCTACGTGTCGTCCGACTGGATCGCCGGCTACGTCGGCTCCGAAAACCCGTATGCGATCCCGCTGGCGGCCGTTGTCGGCGCGCCGTCCTACCTCAACGGTTACGCCGCGATCCCGCTGATTTCGGGATTGATCGAAATCGGCATGACGCCGGGCGCCGCGATGGCGTTCATTACCGCCGGCGCGGTGTCATCGATTCCGGCCGCGATCGCGGTCTGGGCGCTGGTCAAGAAACCGGTGTTCCTGCTCTACCTGGCGCTCGGGTTGACCGGCGCGATGATCGCCGGCTGGGTATATCAACTCACCGGTGGCGCTATCTAACGCTCGCGGCCACCTCGCCGCAGATCTCCCTGGCTGGCATAACCCGAGAATTCTTCACCCCGGCCCTCGAGCCGGGGTCCATTAGCGAGAGTCGAATCGGTTGAAAAACAGGTCTAAAGCCCCGTTTTAACGACAGGTCGGCATCATAGCCGCATGACCACCTTGCAGGCTTCGCCGGCGTTCAGCCGGGAAAAGCCGGTTGCGAAATCGTCGAAATCGATATGGTCGGTAATCACCGCCGTCACGTCGAGGCCACTGCCGAGCATCGCCACCATCTTGTGCCAGGTTTCGAACATTTCCCGCCCGTAAATCCCTTTCAGGCTGAGGCCTTTGAAAATCGCCTGGTTCAGGTTCACCTGGGGTATGTTCGGGTAGATACCGAGCAGCGCAATCTTGCCACCGTGGTTGATGATATCGATCAGGTCGTGCAACGCGTTTTCATTGCCGGACATCTCGAGCCCGACGTCGAACCCCTCGAGCATGCCGAGTTCCTCCATGACGTCGTGCAAATCTTCCTTACCGGCCACAACCGTGCGGCTAGCGCCGAACTGATCCGCCATGGCCAGGCGTTTTTGGTTGACGTCGGTGATCACGACGTGACGCGCGCCGACGTGCCGCGCCACCGCGGTCGCCATCAAACCGATCGGACCGGCGCCGGTGATCAGCACGTCCTCGCCGACCAGGTCGAAGGACAAGGCGGTATGCACGGCGTTACCCAGGGGATCCAGGATCGACGCGATATCGTCGCTGATTTCTTCGGGAATCTTGTAGGCGTTGTCCGCGGGGATACAGACGTACTCGGCGAACGCACCGGGCCGGTTGACGCCAACCCCGCGCGTGTCGCGACACAGGTGACCGCGCCCGGCGCGGCAGTTACGGCATTCACCGCACATGATATGCCCCTCTCCGGAAACCCGGTCTCCGACCTTGACCGAATGCACCAGTTCCCCGATCTCCTCGATCACGCCGATATACTCGTGTCCGATCGTCATCGGTACCGGCACATGCTCCTGAGCCCACTGGTCCCAGTTGTAAATATGCAGGTCGGTGCCGCAGATCGCGACCTCGTTCACCTTGATCAGGACGTCTTCGGGTCCGGGCTCGGGCCTCGGCACATCCTGCATCCACAGGCCGGGTTTCTCATGGGCTTTTACCAGCGCTTTCATGACAGGCTCCTAGGAAATCAGCTGCAACTGTTTGCCAACGGCGATAAACGCATCGATGGCGCGTTCGAGCTGCGCGCGGCTGTGCGCAGCGCTCATCTGGGTGCGCACGCGCGCCATCCCCTGCGGCACCACCGGGAACGAAAAAGCGGTGACATAAACGCCGTGCTGCATCAGTTCAGCGGCAAGTTGCTGCGCCTTGACCGCTTCGCCGGTCATGATCGGCACGATCGGGTGGGTACCAGCAATGACGTCGAAACCCGCGTCGACGATGCGCTCGCGAAAATAGCGCGTGTTATCGGCGAGCTTCTGGCGCAGCTCGGCACTAGCTTCGAGCAGGTCGAGTGCCGCCAGCGTCGCGTTGACGATACTCGGCGCCAGGCTGTTGGAGAACAGGTAGGGCCGGGCGCGCTGGCGCAGCAGGTCGACGATCGGTTGCGGCGCCGTTATATAGCCACCGCTGGCGCCACCGAGTGCCTTGCCGAAAGTGCCGCTGGTGATATGCACCCGCCCCTCGACACCGTGCATTTCAGGCGTGCCGGCACCGCGCTCGCCGATAAACCCGACGGCGTGGCTGTCGTCGACCATGACCAGCGCGTCGTGCGCCTCGGCCAGGTCGCAAATCGCCGGCAGATTCGCGAAAGTACCGTCCATCGAGAATACCCCGTCGGTAACCACCAGGCGAAAACGCGCTCCCGCGGCCGCG
>JAACFA010000229.1 GCA_009937625.1 Gammaproteobacteria bacterium
AGATTTCGATGCTCAATAGTCAAACCGCAGAATCGGTTATCGATCACGCCCTGTCACTGGGTGCTGACTTCGCCGAACTTTTCGTTGAAAAGAACGAAACCAATGTTGTCAGCACCCTCAGCGACGAAGTCCAGTCGGTAGAATCGGGCATTAATTTTGGCATCGGCCTCAGGCTGGTTTACGGCACCAGGGTTTTATATGGCTATACCAATAAGACGGATCAGGACGAGCTATTACGCATCGCGTCGGTGCTGGCAGCCAGGGATTTAAGAGACCCTGTCAGCACCAGAAACTCTTTTAATTTCAATCAAGTCTCCGACATTCACCCGGCCCGGAAAATTCTCTCGGTTGATGCAGAAACTGAAAGCAAGATTGCCTATTTGATGGCGGCAGACCGCGCTGCCAGGGCAGCGGGCGAACAGATATCACAAACTCGTGGTTCCTGCATGCAACGCGAGCAGCACGTCGAAATATTCAATAGCGAAGGCTTACACACGAACGACAAGCGCAATTACATTCGATCCAGTTTAACCGCCATCGCATCCGATGCTGGCGAACAGGCGACCGGCAGCTGGAATGACGGTGGTTTGCTGGGCTGGGAAATCGAAGCAGGACTAAATCCACAGCATACCGGTGAAGAAGCCGCCAGGCAGGCGCTGGTTAATCTAACGGCCAAACCCTGCCCTTCCGGTCGCATGCCGGTCATTATCGGCAACGGATTTGGCGGCGTCATCTTCCACGAAGCCTGCGGACACTTGCTGGAAACCACGTCAGTCGCCAAAAAGGCATCGGTGTTCCACGACCAGATGGGTGAAATGATCGCCAGTCCAATCGTCAATGCAGTAGACGACGGCACCATGGCAAACGAATGGGGCTCGATCAACATTGACGACGAAGGCATGCCCACGCAACGCACCCAGCTCATTAAAGATGGCCAGTTAACCAATTTTCTGGTCGACCGTATCGGTGCGCAGCAAACGGGTTTTGCGCGCTCCGGTTCAGGTCGCCGTGAGTCTTACAAGTTCGCGCCGGCATCGCGTATGCGCAATACCTTTATCGAACCGGGCGATGCAAAGATGGACGACATGATCGCTTCTATCGACAAGGGCATTTACGCCTCTCACATGGGCGGCGGTTCCGTTCAGCCGGGGACCGGCGAGTTCAACTTTGCCGTCACCGAAGGTTACTACATCGAAAACGGGAAAATTCAATATCCCGTTAAAGCGGCAACCCTGATTAGCACCGGACCCAAAGTACTCAAGGAAATTTCCATGATCGGGTGCTGTGCCGACGACCGTGGGGCAGGCGACCTTGAAAGTCGATGACATACTGGTGGGAGGTAACGCCTGATGAGTGCCTCCCCAGAAAAGACAGCAAATATAACCACTGAAAAAATGGCTGAGCAGGTGTTAGACCAGGTGATGAGGGCCGGCGCAACCGGTGACCTGATCGTCGACGAAGGAGAAACACTCTCGCTCAAGGCACGCGACGGCGAACTGGAAGAATACAAAGTGAGTTCGAGCCGAATCTTCGGCTTGCGCGTTATCAAGGATGGCCATATCGGCACTGCATATAGCGAAGCCGTCGGCGCGGGCGCCCTCGGCTCGATGGTCGGCCAGGCACTCAATAATGCCAGCTTCGGCAAAGTCGAGCCCCACGAAAACATTTTGCCCAATGCCGACCATCTGCAAACGGACGATGCATTGTTATGCCCTGAGGAGCAGGTTTCGATTGAGCAGAAGATTGAATTGGCGCTCGAAATCGAGAGTGAACTGACCACGAAAGATAAAGTAAAAAATGTGCCCTACAACGGCGTTCAGGATATAACCAGCCAACGACGGATTTTCTCCAGCGCCGGATTAAACGCATTATCGCGCAGCCGCATGTGCGCCGCGTATGCCTACGCGCTAGCCGAAGACGGCGAAAAGAATGCGATGCAGGGCACGAGCCAGGTATCGCGAATATTTTCCAGTTTGAACGCATCCCGCGTCATCGATAAAACTTATGAAAAATGTATCGGCCTGCTCGATGGAAAGCCCGTTCCGAGCAAACACTACGATGTAATTTTCGATACCGAATGCCAGGTCTCAGCGTTTGGCGTTTTTGCGATGATGTTTTCCGGGAAAGCCGCTAAGGACGGCATCAACCCGATGCGCGATAAAATCGGCTCGGTTATCGCCGATTCACGACTGACGATTTACGACCACCCCCTCAACGTAGATGGATTCGGTTATCATTTATTCGATGCGGAGGGCACCGCCACGGAAAAGACCAGACTGGTAGTCGATGGCTGCCTGCAAACACTGATACACAATAGTGCCACCGCTTCTTATTTCGATACCCAAACCACCGGACACGCGAGCCGCGGACCCAGGTCGACCCTGGGCGTCAGTCTGCACCAGGTTGTAATCGCCAAAGGCTCCGAAGACCTCGCAACACTGCACAGCGGCGAATACCTGGAGCTCACCGATCTGACCGGTTTACATTCCGGCGCCAACGCCATTTCCGGCAATTTCAGTTTCGGCGCTTCCGGTTACCTGTGTAAAGATGGGGAGCGAATCCAGGCGGTCAGAGGCATTACCGTCGCCGGTAACTTTTATGAAATGTTGAATAAAATATGCATGATCGGTAATCAACAGCAATGGGACGAAGGTCGATCCGCGTTAATGCCGAGCATCCGATTTTCCGATGTGGCAATCTCTGGATAAAGGCAGGGAAAACCGGGACAGATCTATTTATGTTGATTTACCTTCGTATCGCGGGACTGGTAAACCGACATCCATCGAGAGTTTAGCGGGGTGAATCCCGCCATGGTGCTCGGAAAAGGCAAGCGGGTGTATAGTGTGCGGATGATGAGACCGTTTAGCCAATACATATGCCTGATCTTTCTGCTCATTGGTACGAGCATCGTCTGGTCCAGCCATTTGCACGCCGAGCCCCGGGATTACTTTCAGATCCTGTACGACACATCCGAACCGGCCCTCGCGGGAATGAAACCAGACTTTGGTTACGCCGTTTATATCCACGCGGACGGCAAGCGCATTCTTCTCGATACCGGAACCGATCCGGACTTAATGGAGCACAACCTGGCCGTCGCTGGCATAGATGTAAACGAACTGCATATGGTGGTCGTCAGTCACAACCACTACGACCATGCCGGAGGGCTGGCACGGATCAGAAGCATGAACCCCGAGATACCGGTATTCGTACCACCCAATCAGGTGTTTTCCGTGGGCGACGTGCAAATCGTCGAAGACCACTTGCAGGTGACGCCGAATATCTTTGTGATTCGAGGGCGCTCGAAAGTCCCCACGGCCGGAATCTCGGACGATCTGTCGATCGTGGTGCGCAGCCGTTCGGGTGCGTATGTACTCTCTACCTGCTCGCACAGCGGCGTGGCCCAGATCGTGGACCGTGCCAGCGAGGTGACCGGGGAGGACGTGTACTACTTCAGCGGCGGCGCGCGCCTGGTTAGCCGGCCCCTGGCCGATACCCGATTAGTTTCCGCGGCGCTTGAGCAGCGCAAGGTGCAGGTAGTCAGCCCCAGCCACTGCAGCCTGTCCCATCGCGTCGACAAGGAATTTCGTAAGGCGCTTGGTGAGCGCGTACAGAGCTCACAACTGGGGAGAAAAATCGAAGTGGTGCTGCCGCAATAACAGCAGCGCAGCCCGAGTATCCGATCCGGCGCTCAAAGATTAAATAGATCTGTCCCGGTTTTCTGTCCCGGTTTTCCCGGTTTTCCGTGTCGATGCCATCGTTCAGCCCGCCATCCAGCCGCCGTCGACCATCAGGTTTTCACCGTTGATATAACGGCACTCGTCGCTCGCCAGAAACAGCGCTGCGCCGGCGACGTCGTCAGGCTTACCGAGGCGGCCGAGCGGTTCGCGCGCCATCGGCGTGCGCGAGCGCGCGTACGCCAAAGATGCCTCGTCGATCGCATCGGTGCGCCCGGTCAGAATCTTGCCCGGCGCGACCGCGTTACAGACTATGCCGCGGGCGGCGTAATCGTGGGCGACCTGGCGCGTGATGTAGACGGTGCCGGCCTTGCTGACGCCGTAGGCGATATCTCCCGGGCAGGCGATCATGCCGTGCTGCGACGAAATGTTGACGATGCGCCCGCGCGCCTCACCGATCGGTTCCTGCGCGAGCATTTGCATGACCGCGCGCTTGCAGCCGTTAAACACACCCCGCAGGTTGACCGCCATCACTCGGTCCCAGTCGTCGCTGGTGGTCGCAAGCAAGTCGGTACCGGTGTAGATCGCCGCATTGTTGACCATGACGTGCAGCGCGCCAAAGCGTTCGACCGTCTCGCTCACCGCCGCGTCGAGTGCATCCCAGTTCGACACGTCGACGTCAAAACGCTCGGCCTGCCCGCCGGTCTCGGTAATCAGGTCGACAGTGGATTCACCACCCTCGATGGGTTCGCTGCGCGGATCGAGAATCACGACCTGCGCGCCCTCTGCGGCAAAACGCCGCGCAATCGCGCCGTCCAGGTCAAAACGATTAAATAAATCTGTCCTGGTTTTTAGAATACGTAAGGAAAAGTCGAGGGACCAGGTCTTTAGTTTTGAATTTCAGATTAAACATCAAAGGCCTGGCCCGATATGTCCGGATTGACGGCCAGCGTATCAGCGCGGTCTCTGCGCGACAAATATCGTATGGCGGCTGCCCTTGCCCGGCCGGGCTCTCACCGTGTGGGCCTGGACATTGAAGCCGGTTTTTTCGAGCCGGCCGGTGAAGAGGTGATCTGACCGCACCGACCATATCGCGACGATGCCGGCGGGGCGAAGCTTTTCGTAGATTGTTTTCAAGCCCCCTCGCGTATACAGCCAGCCGTTAGCGGAAGCCGTCATCGCCTCGGGGCCATTGTCGACATCGAGCAGGATTGCATCGAATTTTTTATCCGGGTGTTTTAGCAGCGCGACCACGTCGCCCTGGTGTATGCGCGTGCGGCCATCGTTCAGCGGTCGGCCCGCGCACAGCCCCAGCGGGCCTCGATTCCATTCCACCACCTCGGGCACCAGTTCCGCTACGATCACCTCGGCCGACGCCGGAACGATTCGCAGTACCGCCGCCAGCGTGAAGCCCATGCCGAGGCCGCCGACGAGAACCCGCGCATTTTCGCTCGTGCCAAGGCGGGTGCAGCCGAGTTCGGCCAGCACTTCCTCGGAGTGGTACATGCGGCTATTCATCAGGTCGCCCTGCACATCGGAAATCCGAATTGCAAAATCACCGTTGCGCTGCAACAGGGTCAGTAAGGCATCGCTACCGGGGACAGGGGCGCTATCAATTTGTGTCCAGGGGTCCATAGGGGTTCTGCAAAGTGATTCGATTACTTCGGAGTGCACGATATCAGCGAATTGCCGTGGCCGTTAACTTAATTTGCCGGATATGCTCCGGGCTTCGTCGCTTCCGGCGGATTCACCAAACGTCACGAGGTCAGGCCTTGCATTAAATGACTGCAACGCTGGGCAACGCTTAACCTGGCTTCGAATTAAGTAAACTGTCACCGTAATTCCCGGCGGCGTTGACATCTGCTTAAATTTTCATAACTTGACAGGTTGAAATCTGGCGATAATGCAATGACAGCGACACCAACCTCCCCGCAGTCGAACCGGCAAGCCTCCCGGGCCATCGCCAGCGGCCGCCTCGACGGCACGGGTATCGCCTCGCC
>JAACFA010000230.1 GCA_009937625.1 Gammaproteobacteria bacterium
CAGGCGTAGTGCGGATTCTTGCCGGTGTTGTTATGGATATCGATGGCTGCGAACAGCGGCAGGCCGTGGGCAATTTCGATCACGCGCTGCATCATGCCCGAGGTCGGGCTCGGTTCCAGGTCGTGCCCGGGCCAGCAGCGGTTGTAATCGACCTGGCCCGTTAACAGGCGGCGGTTGGCTTCGGCGGCGTGCACGTTGCCGATAAACAGCAGGATCGAACGCGGCAGGTCGTGAGCGTGGTCTGCCAGGATCTTTTGCATGACCTTGAGGCCGGTGTACTCGTTGCCGTGCAGCAGGATGGATACGAACAGGAATCTGGGATCCCTGCCGTCGAGCTGGGTCAGGGTCGGGTTCGGAAACAGGCTGCGGATATTCGCCGTGGTAATGTCGAAAAACCCGTCGGGCAGACCGTGCAGCCGGTCAAACTTCTCGATCATGTGGCGGGGTCCTGCCACAGGTGGACCGGCTGGTTGGTTTGCGCCTGGTCGATGTATTCACGCACCAGCCGCGCGCTGTCCCCGAAGCGTTTCCAGTGACTGCTAATCCAGTGAGCGCCGGTGGCCTCCCGCCTGACGCGAGCCTCGATGATGTCGAGCCAGCGATCGGTATCTTCGATTCCCGCCTGCTTCAGATTTGTGCGCGCCAGCGGCAGCGCCTGTTCGAGCAACAGTTGTTTCAACGGCAGCTCCTGCCCGTCGGGCCAGTGCACGCTGGCATCGAGGCCTTCACGCGCGGCGCCGTAAAAGTCGATTTCGAGGGTTTCGTAGGGCACCCGGGTCAGGGTATCGCCGAGGGACTTCAGGCCTTCGGTCAGGCCGACATAAAAGACGATGTTGGCCAGGGTGTCGACCAGCGTCGGCCCTGACGGCACCACGCGTAACTCCAGCCGCAGGTGATAGGAATCATCCTTGTTGCGCGCTATGATCGGGCGCACCCAGCGCCAAATGGTGCCGTTGTGCAGCGACAGGTGGTGCAGATCCTCGAGCGGGCGGTCGATCACTTCCGGCAGGATCGGGCTGTAGTAAAAATTGTCTTCGAACAGATCGAGCAGCGAGTCGATATAGCGTTTGCCCAGGTGCACGCGCGGAATGATGTGATCCTCGATCTCCTGCAGGTTGCGGGTGTCGACCGCCTGTTTGAATATGCCGATACGCGACTCCTGCCAGCAGCATTTGCCGAGCACCAGCGGCGAGTTGGCGGTCGCGCCCAGGATCAACATGCTCGACCAGAGCCCGGCGTGGTAGGTCGGCACGATTTCATCGAAGGGAACCTGCAGGTGAATCTGTAGCGACGTTGCGAGCGCCTCGAGCATGACGTCTTGTTTTTCGACTTCGAGCTGGTCGTCGCCTTCCAGCAAGAGGTGGATCGGCCTGCCGCGCATGCTGAGCAATTGCCGGTTGAGCTGGTTGTAGCGATGCAGCTCGGTCATGTAGCCGTCGGGATTCAGATGCTCGCGGGTCACGCTGGGGAACACGCCGAACATGCCGATGCGGGTGTCGAAACGCTGTGCGGCCTCGTCCGCCTGCTGAAACAGGTCATTCAGGTCGGCTTCGACGCGGTTCATGTTGAACTTGGCGAGCTCGGAGGTGAACAGCGGGTTTGCGGTGGCCTCGATGATGTCGATATTGTTGTTGCTCGGATTACCGCTATCGTCGGCCAGACAAAGCTCGAGTTCGTAACCCAGCACGCGGCTCTCGTTGTCGAAAGCATTCTCCGCGAACAGCGTGCGCACCACTTCGGTTTCCTGCTCCAGCCGTTGCTGGAAGCGGTCGTAGTCGGCTTGCTCGAAATGCTCTTTGTGGATTTCTTCGCCCATAACGCCCGAGTATAAGATAGATGACGGGGAGTTGCCTACCTCGATAAAGGCTAAAGCGGCAGGCCCGGACGACTGCGCTGCGGGTAAGGTAGTTTTAACCCGGCAGGCTGTTTATACTTTAGCGCTCCCTGTTCGAGATCGCCATGCCCGTCATCCTGGAAGTATCCAACCTGGTCAAGCGCTTCGGTTCGCTAACCGCGGTCAACGACGTCAGCTTCGAGATCCGGCAGGGCAGCTGTTTCGGCCTGCTCGGGCCCAACGGCGCCGGCAAGACCACGACCATCGAAATGATGGAAGGCATCAAGATGCCCGACGCGGGAACCATTCTTTACCAGGGGGCAGCGCTGGGATCGCAGTTTCGCAACGAGGCCGGCATCATGTTCCAGACTACCGCGCTGCAGGAATTTATCACGGTGCGCGAAATCATGGTGCAGTTCAGCCGGCCGAGCGCTACTCGCTGCACGAATTTCTGAACCAGGACACGCGCAAGTTGTCCGGCGGGCAGAAGCAGCGCCTGTTGCTCGCGATGGCATTGATCAACAAGCCGAAAATCCTGTTCCTCGACGAGCCCACCACCGGGCTCGACCCGCAATCCCGCCGTAACCTGTGGAGGCAGGTGCAGCTTATCAAGGAGCAGGGCGCGACCATCCTGCTGACCACGCACTACATGGAGGAGGCGTACGAGTTGTGCGATGAAATCGCGATCATGGACCATGGCCGAATCATTGCGCACGACGCGCCGGATGTGCTGCTGGCGGAACACTTCGACGACGTCGTGATACAGATTCATGCCGGCGATATCCCGCGCGCGATCGGCGAAAAGGAGTTCCAGGCGGTCTATCGCAACGACAGTGCGCATATCGTTACCGGCGACGTCAACAAGACGATCGAGCACCTGCTGCATTTCGATATCCCGCTGAACCGGCTGCGCATCCGCGCGCGCGACCTGGAAGACCTGTTCCTGGAGCTGACCGGCAAGGAATTACGCGCCTGATGTGGAATCGAATCTATGCCCTGTTCGTGGCGCGTAACCTGGAATTCTTTCGCGATCGCTCGGCGCTCGCCTGGAGCGTGCTGCTGCCGGTGTTGATTATTTTTGTCTTCGCCTACGCGTTTACCGAGGAGAATCCGGAAAAATTCAAGGTCGGCATCGTAGCGAGCACTTTGCTGGAGGGCGCGGCGGCCGGGTTTCGCGACACGCGCTTCGTTAATTTCATCGAATTCGACGAAGTCGAAAGCAACCTGTTCAAGGTCGAGCGCCACCAGATCGATATGCTGTTCGATCCGAATACGAATCGTTACTGGATCAATCAAACCTCGCCCAACGGTTACATCGTCGAGAAATTGCTGGTGGCCGCCTACGCGGGCGCGACGCAGAGCCTGCAGCGGATTCTCGTCGAGGGCGATGAGATCCGCTATATCGACTGGGTCATTCCGGGCGTCATCGGGATGAATATCATGTGGGGCGCATTGTTCGGGATTGGCTACGTGATCGTGCGCTACCGCAAGTTCGGGGTGCTCAAGCGCCTGCGCGCGACGCCGGTGACCGCGATGGAGTTTTTGAGCGCGCAGATAGCGTCGCGGCTGTGGCTGCTGCTGGTGGTCAACGTGGTGATCTTTGTCGCCATGGACTATGTCGTGGACTTTCGCATGCACGGCTCTTATTTCAACCTGTTGCTGGTGTTTACCCTGGGGTGCATCAACCTGATCTGTTGTGGGCTGGTGGTCGCGGCGCGAATTTCCAGCGAGGAAGTGGCGAACGGGGTTTTGAACCTGTTCAGCTGGCCGATGATGTTCCTCTCCGGCGTCTGGTTTTCGCTGGAAGGGGCGCATCCGCTGATGCAAAAATTCGCTCTCCTGCTGCCGCTGACGCATATTACCGACGCGGCACGCGAGATTATGATCGACGGCGCGGGCATCGTGCAGATAGCGGATCATTTGCTGGTGCTGGGAGTTTCCAGCGTGGTACTGCTGTTCGTCGGCGCCAGGATTTTCCAATGGGAATAGTGTCCGACCAGGTCATCCTGTTCTGCCTGCTGGGCGCGATCTTCGCCATGTTCGTCTGGGGCAAGGTTCGTTACGACCTGGTCGCCTTTGGCGGACTGGTGCTTGCGGTAGTCATCGGTGTCGTCCCCGGGGAACAGGCGTTTTCGGGCTTCGGTCATCAGGCGACGGTGATTATCGCGCTGGTGTTGATCGTCAGTCGAGGTCTTTCCAACTCGGGCGCAATCGAACTGGTGGCACGCCATGTCGTGGATGCAGGGCGCTCTTTGTTTGGCCACATTAGCCTGATGGCGTGCGTGTCGGCAGCCATGTCAGCCGTGATGAATAACGTCGCGGCGCTGGCATTGTTGATGCCGATCGATATCCAGGCCGCAAAAAAGGCCAAGCGCAGCGCGGCATTGACCCTGATGCCGCTGTCCTTTGCGTCGATTCTGGGCGGTATGATCACGCTGATCGGTACTCCTCCCAATATCATCATCGCCAGCTTTCGGGAAAAAGCGGTCGGCGAGCCCTTCGGTATGTTCGACTTCACGCCGGTTGGCCTCGTAACCGCGTCAGCCGGCATCGCTTTCATCGTCTTGTTGGGATGGCGTCTGATCCCGGTTCCGGAGGGTGGGAAAGAGGGTGATACTTCCCGTTTCAATGTGGAAGATTATGTTGCCGAGGTTCGCGTCGGGGAAAACTCGACGGTAATCGGCAAACGCGTAAGAGAACTCGACCCGGAAGCGGAACAGGATGACGTGGCGGTCATCGGTCTCGTGCGAAACGGCAAACGGCTTCCCGGGCGCGCGCGCTACGAGGAAATTCGCCAGGGCGATCTGATCGTCATCGAGGCGAACGCGGAATCGATCGATACCTTCGTCGGTGCGCTGAAGCTTGAATATGTCGGTAGCGAAAAGTATATCGGCCACACCACCGATGGATTGTCTTTTATCGAGGCGGTGGTGCCCGAGAATGCGCGTATCGAGGGGCGCAGTGCACACGCCCTGAGACTGCAGTACCGGCGTGGCGTGACCCTGCTCGGGGTATCGCGCCACGGCCGGACGTTTCGCGAGCGGGTACGCAAGCTCGACGTGCGCGCCGGCGACGTGCTGTTGCTGCTGGGGCCGACCGAGCAACTCGAGGACGTCGTCGTCTGGCTAGGCTGCTTGCCGTTGCAGGAACGGGATTTGCAGGTCGTGCAGCGCCACAAGGCGGGGATCGCGGTGGCTAGCTTCGCGCTTGCGATTGCCGCGGCGACCGCCGGCTTGATTAATTTACCCGAGGCGTTGGCGCTGGTCTGTATCGCCATGGTGGGTTTCAACATCGTGCCGTTAAAGGACATCTATACCTCGGTAGAATGGCCGGTCATCGTGTTACTGGGTTCGATGCTTCCACTCGGGGCCGCGCTCGAAGCCTCCGGCGGCACCGCTTTGATTGCGCAACAAATCGTAGATTTCGGGGCTGGCTATGGTCCTGTGGTGGTTTTGACCTTGTTGATGATCATAACCATGACGCTGTCGGACGTGCTCGATAATGCCGCGACCACGGTGGTCATGGCTCCGATCGGAATCGATATCGCCTATGGTCTCGGGGTGAATGCGGATTCATTCCTGATGGCGATCGCGGTCGCGGCCTCCTGTGCCTTTCTGACTCCCATCGGGCATAAAAACAACACCTTGATACTCGGGCCGGGCGGATATCGCTTTGGCGATTACTGGCGCATGGGCCTGCCGCTGGAAGTCATCGTGATAGTCGTGTCGATCCCGATGATACTCCTGGTCTGGCCTCTTTTTTGAGGGGATCTTGCGACGTCGGCAGGTTTAAAGATTCCCGCTTTCGCGGGAATGACGGTATTATTCGACTTTTAGCGAAATCCCTGGTTTATTCCCAGATGGCCGTTATCAAGCAAGACGATTTGATCGAAAGCATCGCCGACGCGCTGCAGTACATTTCCTACTATCACCCGCTGGACTTCATTCGAGCCATGGACGAAGCCTACCAGCGCGAGGAAAACCCGGCGGCGCGCGATGCGATTGCGCAAATCCTGATCAATTCGCGCATGTGCGCGCTGGGGCATCGCCCAATCTGCCAGGACACCGGTATCGTCACCGTGTTCCTGCGCGTCGGCATGCAGGTGCAATGGGATGCGGAGCTGTCGGTCAGCGACATGTGCAACGAGGGGATTCGGCGCGCTTATCAAAATCCCGATAACGTGCTGCGGGCCTCGATTCTCGAGGACCCGGACGGCGCGCGCAAGAATACCGGCGATAATACCCCCGGTGTGATCCACTACGAAATCGTGCCCGGCGACACGCTCGAGGTACACGTCGCCGCCAAGGGCGGCGGCTCGGAAGCCAAGTCCAAGTTCGCGATGCTGAACCCGTCCGACTCGGTGGTCGACTGGGTGCTGGGCCAGGTACCGCTGATGGGTGCCGGGTGGTGCCCGCCGGGCATGCTCGGCATCGGCATCGGCGGAACTGCCGAAAAGGCGATGATCCTGGCCAAGGAAGCGCTGCTGGAACCGATCGATATTCACGATCTGCAGCAACGTGGCGCCGGCAACCGCGCCGAGGAATTGCGGCTCGAGCTGTACGACAAGGTCAATCGCCTGGGCATCGGTGCCCAGGGGCTCGGCGGGCTGACCACGGTGATGGACGTCAAGGTCAAGGATTACCCGTCGCACGCCGCCAACAAGGCGGTGGCGATTATCCCGAACTGTGCCGCCACGCGGCACACGCATTTCACGCTGGACGGCAGCGGCCCGGCGACCCTCGAACCGCCCAGGTTGGAAGACTGGCCCGAGGTGACGCGCGAG
>JAACFA010000231.1 GCA_009937625.1 Gammaproteobacteria bacterium
GCGTCGACCGGATATACGACGAGTCTTTGCCGGAGGCAGATCGCAAGCCGGTCTGCGTCCTTTCCTGTCCCACCAGCGCGCGTATCTTCGGCGATATCCACGATCCGGAATCTGAGGCCTCGCGCGCGATAAACGACAGCGCGGGTTACCAGTTGATGCCGGAATGGAGCACTAACCCGGCGAATCACTACCTGCCGCGACGCAAGGTCAAGATTACGGTGCACGAGGAAGATCTGCAGCGCGCGGACAATCCGTTGCGTAAGGAAGATCGCGGGCCACGCGCCCCGACCAGTCGTACCACGCTGGACGATTCCACCTCATGGTAGCGGGAGAGGGTCTGTGAAACCGGCGATATCGGTTGTTTTGTTGACGACGCTGATCGGCGCCGGGCAGGGACTGTTCCTGGCCTGGTACAGCGCCGAATGGTTCGTGATGTTGTCGATGCTGGCGCCGACACCGGTCGATTACGCCGGATATGCGGCGGGTTTGAGTTTCCTGTTATTGGCAGCGGGACTGTTCGCCTCGTTTTTTCATCTGGGGCACCCGGAGCGAGCCTGGCGCGCCGCCGCCATGTGGCGCACTTCGTGGTTATCACGCGAGGTGATTGCATTGCCGCTCGCTATGGTGCTGATCCTGGGTTACGCGCTGGTCAAGCTGGCCGCGATCGACATGGTCGTGTCGCGGTGTTGGCGGTATGCGCGCTGTTCATCTGTACCGCGATGATATATGCCTGCCTCAAGTTTTTGCGGCAATGGTATAGCCCGTTAACCGTGCTTAATTTCTTCTTGATGGGATGCGCCTCTGGATTCACGCTGGCGACAGCTCTTGCCGCCGTTACCGGTGACGAGCGCTTTGCCTATTTTGCCGGGATGGCGGTGTTCCTGACCGCAGGTGCCCTGGTTTCGCGGTACGTCAGCCTGCTGCGTAACCGCAACCTGCGCAGCCCGTCGACCCTGCAGTCGGCCATCGGCGTGCATCATCCCACTATCCGCCAGATAGCCCAGGGCGCGATGGGTGGCAGCTTCAACACGCGCGCCTTCATGCATCACTACGGGGTTCCGGTACTGCGCCTGGTGCGCCGCGGTTTTATCGTGCTGGCCTTTATCCTGCCGCTGCTGCTGTTGTGGTTCGGCGATACCGAGACCTGGCTGTTCTATGGCCTGGCCTTTGCGCTGCAGTATCTCGGATTACTGGCCGAGCGCTGGTACTTTTTTATCGAAGCCGAACACCCGCAGAACATCTACTACCAGATGATCTCCTAGGAATCGATTAGCGCCGCGCTGCGATCTGCGGGCTATACCTTGATCGACGAGAAGTGCGCTAGCGCGTCCTTGCGAAACGCCTTGGACTGATTGGCATCGGGGATCGCGTTGCCGATGTAGTCGATTGCCTTACCCACATCGCTGTTATTTTCAAACGCCTCGTCGACGATCATTTCGGCGACCACGCCCATGTACTCGGTGGCGATTTCCAGCATCTGCGCCTTGACCGGGTCGCCGGCCACCATGTCGCCACTGGAGACAATCGGTTTGGCGTTGCTCGAGTTGCCGGCGGCGGCGCCCGGATCGATAAGCTGCAGGAAACTGTCGGCCGGCATGAATTCAGGCTCGCTGTCTTGCGGTGCCGTGGCGTAGGTATATTTCACCATGGCGCTCTCGGCCAGCATCTGGATTGCCTCGCCCGCCTCGCCGGAGCGGCAGTGCAGCCGCGTCAGCTTGCCCTGTGAAAATCTCAGGAATATCGAGCGGTTGCTCTCGGTCAAGATCGTCAGCAAACCGGTTTCGCGCTGATCTATGATCTGGGTTAGCTGCTCGAACAGTTTTGCCTTGGGTACGAACTGGGCCATTTTACATCCCGCCGCTATCGACCTGCAGGTGCAAGTTCAAAGACCGGCGCTGTTGTCAGACAGGACCATGATACGGATTGCCGGTACATTGTCGATTAGCGACCCGCCTTCATTTCCTTGATGCGCTTCATGATGATCGAGACGCTGGTCCGCATGCGTTCGAATGCCTGTGCCACGTCCTGTATCTCGTCGTCGGAATTAACCGTAATGGTGCGTGAAGTATCGCCCTTGCTCACCGCATCGGCCAGTTCACGCAGGTCGAGCAGCGGCCGGGTAATGGCCTTCGACAGCACGCCGGCGACAAAAAACGCCAGGATAAACACCAGAACCACGACCACGGCGAGGATGATCAGGATCTGCTGTTTAGAGGATTGCAGGCTGTTTTGCACCGCCGACAGGCCTTCGATTGGCGCCAGCGCGATCGACGTGGGCTGCTGTACGATGACCGACCAGTTAAATCCGGGAAAGCGCGTGACCACCGTGCGGTAGAGTTCGGGGCCGGCCGACTTGGCGTAGCCTAGCACGTTACCCGTTCCCAGCACGTAGCCCTTGTTGCGCGCCGAGAATACTTCCTGGATCGCCGGGTCGGCGCTGTCTCGCATGTTCACCGTATCCACCATGATGCGTTTCTTGTCGTGTTTGGTGCCGGTCTCGGCCAGTAACAGCCCGCCGCTGCTGAGCACGGTAACCGTGCCGCCGGGAATATCGCGCGCGCCGTTGTCGGCGACTTCCTGGATCAGGCTCACGCCGAGCACCGCCTTCATGACACCGAGACTTCTGCCCGACGCCGGATCGTCGATGCGCACCGAGATATCGATCGACCAGATTCCGGCCGAGTCGTCGAACTCGACTTCGCCCACGGAGATACCGTTCTCCCAGGCCGTTTTCCACCAGTTTTCGTCACGCTGCACGAAATCCGAGGTAGGGTTGGTCAGCGCGGTGTTAAAACCATGCTTATCGGTAAAGAAAACTTCACCGAAATGGGTCGAACGCCTGATTTGCTGGATCAGAAAACGGTTGGCGGCGGGCGATACGTTCAGGCTCTTGCGCTTCTTGAAACGGGCTTCGATCTCATCGATGGACTGGTCGACCAGGCCTACCTTTTGGTGCGCCTCTGCCGCCGCCTTGGCCGCCTGTATGATAATCGGCGCCGAGGCCCAGACCACGACGTCCGAAATCCGTTCCAGCATGAAAGCGTCGAGCTGGCTTACGATGCGTGCCGAGGTGGTGCTGAGGTTACTACCCACGACCGAGTCGAGCAGTTCGGACCGGCTCTTGTCGAGCTGCTGGTTGGCGCTCGAAGTTAACTGGTTCAGGCTGAACCAGGCAAATACACCAACCAGCAGTACCGGCACGATGCCGATAAACAGGGTGCGGTTAGTGATTTTGCCGCGCAGGCTTTTGCTATAAGGTCGTTTTTCCATCGTCGTGACTCGCTGCGGCACGCCAGGTTTGCACCGCGGTTACAGGCTGAAGAATATCTCATAATGCATGAACGCTTTACCGAACAATGAAGATGCAGACCCCTTGGAAAGACGTTTGTACATTAAATACAAACACTTATTTATTATACTTGATAAAATGGTTTAACTAGTGTGGTCGACAAGTCGTTAGTATCATGCGCTTGATAGATATATATATAGACCATGGCCGAGATAGTTTGGGGCTTTGTCGGCGTTAAGTTTGACGCCCCCAAAGCGCGAATTTAGACGAAGTAAGAGCGTCATGGCGCGGCGCCTACAACAGAGGAACGAGATTCGAAGATGCAGATACGCCGCTTTATCCAGTGTGACGTGTTCACCCCCGTACCGACGCTAGGTAACGCGCTGGCGGTGGTGGTCGATGGCGATGAATTGTCTGAGCAGGTAATGCAACAATTTGCCGCCTGGACCAATCTTGCCGAAACCACTTTCATCCTGCCGCCGCTGGACGCGCAGGCCGACTACCGCTTGAAAATCTACACGCCGGTGCGAGAAGTGTTGTTTGCGGGCCACCCGACGCTGGGTAGCTGTGCCGCCTGGCTGCACTGTGGTGGTGCCCCGCGGCAGTCGGACAGGGTGCGGCAGGAGTGCGGCATCGGGATAGTAGAAATAGATATCAGCAACCCGGGGATGCCGGCCTTCATCGCGCCGCCGACCCGCGTTCGTTCGATCCAGGAGTCAGCGCTGGAGGCTATTTGCGCTGCGCTGGAGATAACGCCCGGGCAAGTTCTGCATACGGCGGAGCTCGACAATGGCCCGGTATTTCAGGTGCTGCTGCTGGACTCCGCCGAGTCGGTGCTGGCGCTCGATTCGTCGCGCGTGCGCCGGCCAGCCTTCAGGTCGATCGGTGTGCTTGGCGCGCACCCGCCGGGGGGCGAATGTGATTACGAGGTGCGCCACCTGGCGCCTTCGAGCGGAATGAGCGAGGACCCGATCACCGGTTCTCTCAACTCTGCGCTGGCGCACTGGCTGCAGGCCGAGGGTCGTTTACCGCGGGCCGTGACGGTCGCCCAGGGTACCAGCATCGGACGCCACGGACGCGTTGCCATCGAGCCGCTTGATCGACGCAATGTCAAGATAGGCGGGCAAACCCATATCCTGATCGAAGGTCAGGTCGCGCTCTGACGTGGAGGTTACGATGATCGAACTATGGGGGCGAAAAAATGCCTACAACGTGCAGAAAGTGTTGTGGATTCTCGGCGAACTGGCACTCGACTATCGGCACTATGACCTGGGCAGCGATACCGGCGACCTCGAAACCCCCGATTTTCTAGCGTTGAATCCGCATGCGCGTATCCCGGTGATGCGCGACGCCGGCGCCGTGGTCTGGGAATCGAATACGATCCTGCGTTACCTTGCCGCGCGCTATAGTGGCGGGGATCTTTGGCGGCAGGATCCTTTCGAGCGCTCCCTCGCCGAACGCTGGATGGACTGGGAGCTCAGCAAGCTGCAGCCCGATTTCATCGAGCTGTTCTGGGGTTTCTTCCGTACCCCGGACGCGTCCAGGAACATGGCGCAGATAGAGGCCGCGGCCCGGCGTTGTGCGCAACACTTCGAGCTGCTCGACGCGCACTTGCAGCGGCAGCCATACCTTGCCGGGGACTATTTCTCGGTCGGCGATATTCCCTGTGCCGTCTGCCTGTACCGTTATTTCGAAATGGGATTGGTGCATACCGTGACGCGGTCATGACGCCGTTCGAAGAATTGCGAGGACGCGTCGATTTTTGAGTCAAGGCTGGATCGCACAAAGATTAACGGCCGGTCTGGCGATACCGAGTGGTTAATATATCTGATAACGGCACGCGCGACGGGTTACTTCGACGCAAGAAATCAGTAACATTAGCCGTTCGCCGGAATAAGCGCATGAATTATCGCTGTATGCAAATCTCCGATTACGATGCCGTCATGAAACTGTGGCGGGACTGCGAAGGGCTCAGCTTGCGCGACGCGGACTCGGCCAGCGGTGTCGAAAAGTATCTCGAGCGTAACCCGGGCCTTAGTTTCGTGGCCCTGGACGGAACGCGGATCGTCGGCTCGATCATGGCGGGACATGATGGCAAGCGCGGTTATATCCAGCACCTTGCCGTTGGAGAGGAATTGCGCGGGCTCGGCGTGGCGAGTGAACTGGTCGGGCGCTGCCTCTCTGCGCTAAAATCGCAGGGCATCGAGAAGTCGCACGTGCATGTGCTGAAAGACAATGCGCTGGGGCGCCGCTACTGGTCTGGTCGCGGCTGGACAGAGCGTTCCGAGGTCGTGATGTATTCGTTTATCAACGGCGAAAATGACAACGCCTGAAGCCGCCATCGAGCATCTCGATCCCGATGTTGCGGAGGTTCGGGCGCTGATCGCCGCCTCGGATGCGTTTTACGACGGTCTGTACCCTGCCGAGAGTACCCATCTCGAAAGCAGCGCGGATCTCAAGCGCCCCGATGTGTTGTTTATCGGCTGTCGGCTCGATGGCAAACTGGTGGCTACGGGTGCCGCCAAGATAATGCAGGATGACGGCACCTATGCCGAAATCAAGCGGGTGTTCGTGCTCGAACAATATCGGGGCAGGGGACTGTCCAGGAAAATCATGCAATTTCTCGAAACTGAGCTGGAGCATCGTGGAATCAGGCTGTATCGTCTCGAAACCGGGATCAAGCAGCCCGAAGCGTTGGGGCTGTATCGCAAACTCGGTTACCGCGAACGCCCCCCTTTCGGCAGCTATCGCGCGGATCCGCTGAGCGTATTCATGGAGAAATATAGTGAGTGAAGATCGAGGTACGAACCCGCTGATCATTACAGCATCAATGGTGGCCCTGTAAGCATGGCGACGGCTACGATGTACAAGGTCGGGACCATGGGCGACGGTTTTCTTGCGATCATGGCTTGCCCGACGATCGCTGCGGATGCCCCGGCGTCATTCTCCAACATCGCGGGGCTCGGCATCAATCTGGTGGTTTCATTGCTGGAGCCCAGCGAAGCTAGATCCCTTGGGCTCGACGCCGAGCGCCTCGAAGTCAAGGCACATGGGATGGAGTTTATATCCTTCCCGATTCCCGACATGGGCCTGCCTGCCTCTGTGCTGGACTTTGCCAGTCTCACAAAAGCGTTGTTCGCGCAGGTCAACGCCGGCAGTAACACGCTGGTGCACTGCCGGGCCGGGATCGGCCGTTCGGGATTGCTCTCCGCCGGCGTGCTGTTGCATGCGGGCATGGATCCCGAGGAAGCCTTTACTTATGTCTCCAGGATGCGGGGTATCCGGGTGCCCGAAACGCCCGATCAGCACGACTGGCTGGTTTCCAACTACCCCGTGATCGTCGCACAGCGTTGAGCTCCGGGCGATGCTCCGATCCGCAAGCATGCAATGAACCTGGCGCTGGATCATCTCGCTGACAACCCGATTATCGACGAGCTGCTGTGCTGGGCGCCGCGGACACGACGGATCAAGAGCGTTCGT
This sequence comes from Gammaproteobacteria bacterium, assembly GCA_009937625.1. Taxonomy (GTDB): domain Bacteria; phylum Pseudomonadota; class Gammaproteobacteria. The sequence goes on from JAACFA010000231.1 coordinate 6,770, forward strand.
GCCTGCAGTACGATGTTCCGCAAACCCTTTATCGAGGTCGAATGCGAAGACGGCGAGGTTTTTCATCGTCATTTTGCGCGCGATTCGTTTGCCGGTTACTGGGCCGAGGCCTGGGTGATTCTCGACACACTTACCACGATCGAATTGATATCCGATTTCGATTTCAAGCCGGTCGCCGAACCCGAGAAACTGGCGCAGCAGGTATTGCAGATCCGTGACGAGTGTATCGCCGAAAGCGACCTGATGTTCGAGCAGGGCATGTACGAGCAGTTCCTGATGCAGTACGGAGTCGACTGTAAGAACCTGCCCGAGCGCACGCGGCTAAGACTTGCCGAGGCGCGGGAACGGCTCGAATCGGCGCGCTGAACTTGCCGCGAGTTTAATCCATCGTCACCAGCCGCAGGGCGATGCCCCACATGACGCAGCCGATCAGGAAATCCAGCACCCGCCAGGCCCGTGCCGTGGCAAACACCGGGCGCAACAGCCGCGCGCCGTAACCCAGCCCGAAGAAAAACACGAAGGAAGCCAGCATCGCGCCGCCGGCAAACCAGGTAACGTCGGCGCCGAACTGGGTCGATACCGAGCCCAGTAACACCACCGTGTCGAGGTAGACATGCGGATTGAGCCAGGTAAAGGC
>JAACFA010000040.1 GCA_009937625.1 Gammaproteobacteria bacterium
CCGCGCGCCTGTGGGACGATGGCATCATCGATCCGGCCGATTCGCGCAGGGTGCTGGGCCTCGGGCTGTCGGCGGCGTTGAACGCGCCGATCGAAGCCACCGAGTTCGGCATCTTCAGGATGTAACCGGTGTTCAACAAGATACTGATCGCAAATCGCGGGGAAATCGCCGTGCGGGTAGCCCGTAGCGCTCGCGCGCTCGGTATTCGCAGCGTGGCGGTATATTCGAGCGCGGACCGGGATGCGCTGCACGTCGAAGTTTGCGACGAGGCCTGGTGCATCGGCGGCGCCGCCGCCAGCGAGAGTTATCTCGACGGCGAACGCATCATCGAGGTGGCCCGGCAGTGCGGCGCCGAGGCGATCCATCCGGGTTATGGTTTCCTGTCGGAGAATGCCGGTTTCGCGCGCGCCTGCGAGGCTGCCGGAATAGTTTTCATCGGTCCGCCGGCGAGCGCAATCGATGCCATGGGGTCGAAGAGCGAGGCCAAGGTGCTAATGGCAAAGGCCGGGGTGCCGCTGGTGCCCGGCTATCACGAGGCGGATCAGGACGACGCCAGGCTCGAACAGGAATCGAAACGCATTGGTTACCCGCAGTTGATCAAGGCCAGCGCAGGCGGCGGGGGCAAGGGAATGCGCCTGGTCGAGAACGCAAAGGATTTCCCGGCCGCGCTGGCCTCGGCGCGGCGCGAGGCCAGCGCCAGTTTCGGCGACGACAAGGTATTGATCGAACGCTACCTGACCAGGCCGCGCCATGTCGAGCTGCAGGTCTTCGCCGATACCCAGGGTAATTGCGTGCACCTGTTCGAGCGTGACTGTTCGATCCAGCGCCGCCATCAAAAAGTCCTCGAAGAGGCGCCCGCGCCGGGGCTCGGCCGACTGCGCCAGGGCGATCGACTATGTCGGCGCCGGCACGGTCGAGTTCCTGCTGGACGAGGACGGCAGCTTCTACTTCATGGAAATGAATACCCGCTTGCAGGTGGAGCACCCGGTCACCGAAATGATCACCGGGCAGGACCTGGTCGAGTGGCAGCTGCGCGTCGCCGCGGGTGAACCCTTGCCGCTCGAGCAGCCCGAAATCGGCTGCCGGGGTCACGCCATCGAGGCGCGCATTTATGCCGAAATGCCGCAGCGGGACTTCATGCCGGCCGCGGGCCGGATTCTTTACCTGAAGCCGCCGCAAGACCACGTCGGCGTGCGCATCGACACCGGGGTGCGTCGCGGCGATCTTATCGGCATCAACTACGACCCGATGATCGCCAAGCTGATCGTGCATGGTGCCGATCGCAGCGCGGCGCTGGCGAAACTCGCCCGTGCCCTGTCGCAGTACCATATCCTGGGGCTCAACACCAACATCGGTTTTCTCGGCGACCTGGTCGCGCTGCCCGAATTCGACAAGGCCGATTTCGATACCGGATTCATCGGCAAGCATGCCGAGCGATTGTTTTCGCAGAGTACGCTGCATTTGCAGCAGGCGAGGGTGCTGGCGGCGGCGGCCGCGTTGCCGGCTTTCGACAAACGCCGGGAGCGCTCCACCGATTCCCCCTGGGAGGCGCACGACCTGTGGCGCATGAACCTGCCGGCTACCCAGCACATCGAGCTAGCGCATGAAGGCGATAGCGCCGTGGTCGCGGTCAGGTGCGTCGACGGTGGCTGGCGTTTCGAGCTGAGTGGCGACAGTTACCGGCTAGCGGGCGGCTGGATCGATGCGTACAACATGCGGCTCGAGCTGGATGACGAACGTATCGAGTTCCCGGTGATTCGTACCGCCGATTCCATAAGCCTGGTTCATCACGGTCAGGCTTACCGCTTCGAAATTCCGGACCAGATCGATACCGGCGGCAGTGATGCCGCCGACGCCGATCACCCGCGGGCGCCGATGTCGGGCGCGGTTGTTGCGCTGCCGGTGGCGGTTGGGGATACTGTCGCAGCGGGCGACACGCTGATGGTTATCGAGGCGATGAAGATGGAGCACGCCATCGTTGCGGAAGTCAGCGGCAGCGTCAAAGAAATCCTGTTTGCCGTCGGCGCGAGAGTCGATGAGCTTTCCCGAACGCGTCAAGATTGTCGAGGTCGGACCACGCGACGGATTACAGAACGAATCCGTCACGGTGCCGGCCGAAATCAAGGTCCAGCTAATCGAAAAACTGGCCGACGCGGGCCTGCCCGTAATCGAATGCGGCGCCTTCGTATCGCCCAAATGGGTGCCGCAAATGGCGACCAGTGCGGAAGTGTACAAACGGATCGAACGTCGCCCCGACGTTGCCTATCCAATGCTGGTTCCCAATCTGAAGGGCCTGGAACTGGCGCTCGAGGCCGGGGTCGAAGAAATCGCGCTGTTCGCCGCCGCGACCGAAACCTTCTCGCAAAAGAACACCAATTGCTCGATCGCCGAGAGCATCGAGCGCTTCGACGCGGTGATCGACGAGGCCCAGGCGGCGAACCTCAAGATTCGCGGTTATATCTCCTGCGTGCTGGGCTGTCCCTACGAGGGCAAGGTTTCCTTCGAAACGGTTTCGATGATCACGCAGAAACTTTTCGAAAAGGGCTGCTACGAAGTCTCGCTGGGTGACACTATCGGTGTCGGCACCGCGGGCGAGGCGCGTGATCTTGTTGAAATTCTGACCAGGCGCGCGCCGGTGGAAAGGCTCGCTGCGCATTTTCACGACACCTACGGCCAGGCACTGGCGAATATTCATGCGGTAATGCAGTGCGGGATCGCGGTCGTCGACAGCTCGGTCGCCGGACTCGGCGGCTGCCCCTACGCCAAGGTCGACGGCATGGGCATAGCAACCGGGGTCGACATGGACAGACTGCTCGAAGCGGGCCGATATATCAGTGATTTTCTCGGTCGCGAACCGGTGTCGCGCGCCGCGACCGCGTTATTGCGCAAGCGTGCAGGGTAACGGGATGGGACTGCCGGAACCAGCCGCACGCGAGAAAAAACACCATCGCAAAATCGATTGCGAGGGTTTTTTGCGCGACGACGGACTGTGGGACATCGACGTCCACATGGTCGACACCCGAAGTTATGACTGCACCTACGACGAATTCCATCGAGATGGCCTGATCAGGGCCGGCGAACCGGTGCACGATATGTGGCTGCGCTTTACCATCGATCTCGATTTTCTGATCCACGAGGTGCGGGCGGCCTCCGATCATACACCGTTCGGTATCTGCCCGCGTGCCGCTGTATCGATGCGCGAACTGGCCGGTTTGCGTATTGGCCCGGGCTGGCTGAAACAGGCGCGTGAGCGCGTCGGTACCGATAAAAGCTGCACCCACCTGATGGACTTGCTGGGTCAACTCGCGGCCACCGCCTACCAGACTTTGCACGCTGCGATCGAAGAGCGCGAGGCCCGGCAGCCGACGCGGGAGAAGCCGCCGATTCTCGATACCTGCGTTGCGCTTTCGAGTAGCGGGGAGGTCGTAAAAAATCTGTGGCCTGAATTCTACGTGGCAAAACCGGACGGGGAGTCTAATCCATGAGCATTGCGCTGGCTTTCGATATCTATGGCACGCTGATAGATCCGCATGGGGTGGTCACCGAATTGCAGCATCATGTCGGTGAGCGCGCCACCGAGTTTTCTCGCCACTGGCGCGAGAAGCAGCTCGAATATACCTGGCGGCGCAGCCTGATGCGGCGCTATGCCGATTTCGGGGTTTGTACCCGCCAGGCGCTCGACTATGCCGACCAGCTGATGCAGACCGAACTCGATCAATCGTCCAAAGAGGCCTTGATGCGGGCCTACCGTGTGTTGCCGGCCTATGACGACGTCGCCGCCAGTCTCGAAATTTTAAGAAACGAAGGGCATCGGCTTTATCCCTTTTCGAACGGTACCGCCGATATGGTGTCTGCCGTGCTCGAAAACGCGGCTATCGATCATTTTTTCGAGGACGTAATCAGCGTCGACAGCCTGCAAGTCTTCAAACCCAGCCCCGAGACTTACCGACATGTAGTCGAAATTGCCGACGTGGCGCCGCGAGACTGCTGGCTGGTTTCGAGTAATGGTTTCGATGTCAGCGGTGCCGTTAGCGCCGGCATCAGGGCGGCCTGGCTGCAGCGTTTCGACGGCGTCGTATTCGATCCCTGGGAATTCGAACCAACCACGGTAATTCGCAGCCTGCGCGAGCTGCCGGATAAACTTTCCGCGGGCTAGTTGCCGGTTACTGGCGGCGCGCGCGGGGCGCGGCCGGCGAAAATTCATAAGCACGGGCAAATTTTTTACGAAGAGCGCGACAGATGGTTGCCTTCCGAACCTGTTTATACGAAATAATCAATAAAATTCAATAGCTTAGTCTTGTGCAATTATTTTTGTTGCGGTGCAACAAAAATCTTGACTTATTGGCTCCCGATCTCTATATTATGCGTATTGCTGCAGTGCAGCATAACTATTTTGAAACTTTATCTTAAAGAGGAAATACCATGTACGAAGATTTCATGAAACTGGCCCAGGACAGCCTCAAGCCGGCAATGAAACTGGCCGAAAACAACACCGCCCTGGCGGTCAAGTTGATGCAAAGCCAGGCCGATAACGCCGCTGAACTGATGCAGAACAACCTGGCTCACGTGCAGGCCCTGGTAGAGACCAAAGACCTGAACGAAGTCGTTGAAATGCAGCAGAAGTACGTTGAAGCGCTGAACGAAAAGCTGGTTACCGCTGCCAGGGAAAACTCCGCTGCCATTGAGGCCGCCGTTTCTGAAGCTGGAAAGATTTTCGAAGGTTCGCTTGCCGATGTCCAGGCTCAGGCCAAGAAGACCGTCGAGAAGATCGAAAAGGAAATGAGCAAAACTGGCAAGAAAGCAGCCTAGTTCATTTCCCCGGAGTTGATTGACCCCGGTCAATCAACTCCAGAAATTACTCCTCCAATGATTCGGCCCGGCGGTATAATGCCCCGGGCCTTTTTTTTACAGGTAAGCAGATATGACAAACGTAGTGATAGTGGACGGAGTACGTACTCCGATAGGCGCGTTTGGCGGTTCGCTCGCGAACACTCCGGCGAGCAAGCTAGGCGCATTAGTGATCAAGTCTCTGTTAGAGCGCAACGGCGTCGCTCCGGAGCAGGTCGATGAAGTCATCATGGGTCAAATCCTGACCGCGGCAACCGGTCAGAATCCGGCACGCCAGGCGGCGATGGAAGCGGGGTTGCCGCAGGAATGCCCGTCGATGACGATAAACAAGCTGTGCGGCAGCGGACTCAAGGCGGTGCATCTCGCCGCACAGGCTATTAAGTGTGGTGACGCCGACGTCATCATCGCTGGCGGCCAGGAAAACATGAGCCTGGCGCCGCACGCGTTGCCGAAATCGCGCGATGGCCAGCGTATGGGTGACTGGCAGCTTAAAGATACCATGCTGACCGACGGTTTGATCGATGCTTTCAACGACTACCACATGGGCGTCACCGCGGAGAACATCGCGAAGAAATTTGGCTTCAGCCGCGACGACCAGGACGCTTTTGCCGCCGCCTCGCAGCAGAAGGCAGAGCGGGCGCAGGCGGACAACCTGTTCGCCAATGAAATCGTCAAGGTGGAAATTCCGCAACGCAGGGGTGAGCCGCTGGTATTCGATCGCGACGAGTATCCCAAGGCCGGCGTTACCGCTGAGGGGCTGGGCAACTTGCGACCGGCATTCGACCGCGAAGGTACTGTAACCGCGGGTAACGCTTCCGGCATCAACGACGGCGCCGCGGCGTTACTGGTCATGAGCGAAGACAAGGCGAAGGAACTCGGCCTGACGCCGATGGCGACCATCAAGTCTTACGCCAGCGCGGGTGTCGATCCGGCAATCATGGGCACCGGTCCGATCCCGGCGACCCGCAAGTGCCTGGACAAGGCCGGCTGGGGTGTCGACGATCTCGACCTGATCGAATCCAACGAGGCCTTTGCCGCGCAGTCGATGTCGGTTAATACCGAGCTCGGCTGGGATACCGACAAGGTCAACATCAGCGGCGGCGCGATCGCCCTCGGTCACCCGATCGGCGCTTCCGGCGCGCGCGTGCTGGTAACCCTGCTGCACGGCATGCAGCGTACCGATGCCAGCAAAGGCCTGGCCACGCTGTGTATCGGTGGCGGTCAGGGGGTCGCGTTAGCGGTAGAACGATAGGTAGTTAAAAGCTCTGCCTAAGTCATCCTGACCTGGCGGAGCTCGAGAAACGCGATTTCGCGTTTTTCTTCATTTTTCAGTTACCTTCGTGATTGAAAAATGGTGGTATATACCCGTGCTACGGGAAACCCTGCCGATGGCAGGGTTTTCTTAACCAAATAACCTATGGAGACATGACATGAGTAGAGTAGCTCTCGTAACAGGCGGCACCCGCGGAATCGGGGAAGACATCAGTATTAAGCTCAAGGATGCCGGCTACACCGTGGCAGCCAACTATGCCGGAAACGACGCCGCCGCGGCAGAATTCAGCGAACGTACCGGAATCAAGGCCTACAAGTTCGACGTATCGGATTTTGACGCTGTCCATAGCGGGATCGCCGCGATCGAGGCCGACCTCGGACCGATCGAGGTGCTGGTAAACAACGCCGGTATCACCCGTGACGGCACCATGCACCGCATGACTTTCGACCAATGGGACGCGGTTATCCAGACCAACCTCGCGTCCTGCTTCAACTGCTCGCGCGCGGTGATCGAGGGCATGCGCGAGCGTGAGTTTGGCCGTATCGTCAACATCGGCTCGATCAACGGCCAGTGCGGTCAGTACGGCCAGGTTAACTACGCCGCGGCCAAGTCGGGCATCCACGGTTTCACCAAGGCGCTGGCGCGCGAAGGCGCGGCCAAGCACATTACCGTCAACGCGATTGCACCGGGCTATGTCGAGACCGACATGGTGCGTGCGGTGCCGGCAGACGTGCTGGAGAAGATCATCAAGACCATCCCGGCAGGCCGTCTCGGACATGTCGACGACATTTCCCGCGGCGTACTGTTCCTGGTATCCGACGACGCGTCGTTCATCACCGGCGCGACCCTCGATATCAATGGTGGTCAGCACATGTACTAAACGGCACCAGTGGTCGCAACCAAGCCGGAACATCGTTCCGGCTTTTTTTTTGCCCGTTTCAATACCGTCGGCTGGCGAGCACCGGCTTAATATGGTCCGTTCAACGATGCCAGGAGTTCCACTATATAGTGCCTTATTGATATCAGTTGCTAATTGAAACTTTTTAACTAGAGTTCACGGATTGCATGCATCCGTTCGATGGTTAGTTTCGGAACCGAAACACTCCATTTTCGGATATCGGCAGCGAACGCGAGGGGCTAACCATGAAACACAGTTTGTTGGGATTTGTTTTACCCGGTTTGATTGCAACCATGCTCGTAGCTTGCGGCGGTAGCGACGAGAGTCGGAAAACTAATGTCCTGTGTCATAGTAATGAAACCTTCGAAGTCGACATTGCGACGAGCTATTTCGAAGGCGCGAGTTACAACAGCAAGGCTACACCCGATTTCAGGCAAACGGCCCACTGCGGCGCGACCGTTAGCTACAGGATCGACACGGAAAATGGCGACGAATTCCTGGCCGAGGGCTGTGGCGGCACTGTAACCGGGGACAATTACACAACCGGGCTGATTGTCGCGAATTGCCAGGTTAGGATATCTTTCTTGCCCATTTTAGAGGTTACTACCAACGCGGGCCTGTATGGCAGTATCAGCCCCGCCAGCGCCCTGGTTCCCTACGGACAAACCAGGGAGTTCGAAGTGAGCGCCGACGACGGCTATGTCGTCGAAACCGTAAGCGGTTGCGACGGTCACCTCAACGGTAACATCTATACCACGGGACCGGTCCGTGCCGACTGCCAGCTCAGCGTCGAATACCTCGAGATTCCTGATATAGCAGGGATATGGGCCGGTACCTGGGAAGGCGTCGATTCGAGTTTCGGCCCGGTTTCGGGTACCTGGATAACGAAGATGTCGCAAAATAATACCGAGTTGCATGGCCCGATTGTTTTTGGCGGCGACCTGGATTGTGCGGAAGGCAATATGACGGGCGTTGCGGATCCTCGAAACTCGAGAATTTCGGGCGAGATCACGCGCGATCCCTGCCCGTCGAATAGCTGGCTATTCAGTGCCTTCAACGAGGTCGAGACCCAGGCGAGTGGTTCCTGGCGCAAAGCGGGGTTGTCCAACGGCGCGTTCGAGGGGCAGCGAGTTTCGACTTTTACCGGGCCCTATATCGAGTACGTTTATCCGCCTGGCGCGAGTTCGGGAGCCTATGTCACGATCGTGGGCGAGAGACTGTCGATGGACCTGGTGAACGACAGCTTGACCCTCGGACCTGCTGGAACCGTCCTGGTACCCGAAACGGCAACTGATTCCTCAATTCGAGTCAAGCTGCCCGCAGTTAGCGGCGTGAACGACCGACTGGTGCTGACGACGGCCGATGGCCAGGCATTGAGTCCGCGCCCGTTTAACACCGATATGACCAGTCCCGTCACCGGCTACCGCCAGGATATATCGCTGAACAGCCTGAATTCCATGCCGGTCGACGTGATCTTTTCGGTGAACAATAGACGCGCCTTTATTGCCAACCGGGGTAACGGCTCGGTCAGCATGATAAACACCGATATGGGGCGGGACTGGATTTCCACCGCGATTACACCCGATCGGCCGATACCCGTGCCGGTTTACTCGGTTGCCGTGGATCCTGCAGGCCGCAAACTATATGCCGCCGGCGCCAACCTGGTTGCCGTGCTGCACGCGCACACCATGGAACTCCTGCAAACCGTAGACCTGACGCCCACTAGTCTGTTTGCACCCGGTTCGATGGCAGTCGCAGTCAGCCCGGATGGCCGTTGGTTAGTGATCGGCGAGACTGCCGACGGCGGCAGCGTGTCGGTGCTCGATGTCAGCAAAAGTTACGCGGTTACGGATACCCTGGTGATACCCGCCGGAAGTACCCCCCGGGGGATTGCGATCAGTCCGAACAATACCCACTTCTACGTTGCCGTATCGGGCTCGACGAACGAGGTACGCGTCTACAACCTGGAAGACAGGGTTGAAGAAAAGGCGATCGCTGTCGGCGCGGGCCCGGACGAGATAGCGATCACGCCCGATGCCAGGCGTATCTATGTAACCAATCTGACTGGCGGCTTAATAAATTATCATGATCTGGACGGCGCTTCTGGCGGTGCTATCGATCTCGGCAATAATTTCGTTGCCGGCAAGATAACGATCACGCCGGATGGCGCCCACCTGTATGCGAGTGGCAATTCCAGTTCGATCCAGGTAATCGACGTCGATACACACCAGGCGATCTCGGTTTATGTCGGGGCCCCGAGTTCCGCCGTGGCTATCAGCCGGGACGGTAAGCGCGCTTACGTAACGCTGGAGCATGCTAACAAGGTGGTGGAAATCGGTAATCAGCGCACGCTGCGCATCAGCAAGCAGGGCGGGGCGATCGGCACCGTCGAAACGTCGCCGGTAGGCATAAATTGCGGTACTTCCTGTATTGCCTCGTTCTCCGCCGGATCCGCTGTCAAGTTGATAGCGACGCCAATCAACGCGAGTTACGAATTTATCGGATGGGGCGGCGACGGCGATTGCCTCGATGGTTTCGTTAGCATGGGCAGCAACCTTTACTGTGTTGCCCGTTTTCAGAAGGTTTACGTGCCCCCGCCGAGCGGTGGCGGCCCGAGCGGCGGTTCGAGCAGCTGTTTTATTGCGACCGCGGCCTACGGTTCATGGCTCGATCCTCATGTCATGACTCTGCGCATATTCAGGGATGAACACCTTTTGACCACTGCCGCCGGAGCCCTGTTGGTTGAATTCTACTATCGCCATTCTCCGCCCGTCGCGGACTACATTCGAGAACGCGAGACTCTGCGAACCTTGGTTAGAGCGGTGCTGGGTGTCGTCGTTTACTCGATCGAATATCCGGCTGTTGCGCTATTGTTGTTTATAATGCCATGGCTCTTGTTGGCCGGCATGCGACGTCGTAACAAGGATGCCGCCGGATGCGGGGCGATGACAGGGAAATAACGGGTATCGGATCAGAGCACTCCGGGTCCTGCTACGATCCGGATCGCCGTTGCGAAATTCGACCGCGCGGCGGCTTACAATAAGCGCGATCTCTATGTTATAAACGCAGGAGTCCCCGTCAAAGGCATCAACCGCGAAAGATGAAAACGCTTCTGGTACTTGCTCACCCCCGAGATAATGCTCTGACCGCAGCGGTCGCTGAAATTTTTACCACTGGCCTCGAGCAAAACGGGCATCAGGTGGAACTCGCGAATCTGGTCGAAGAGGGATTCGATCCGGTCTTGCGCGAGGACGATGAGCCGGAGTGGGATAATCCCCGCAAGCAATACTCGCCCGCGGTACGCCAGGAGATGGCGCGCATCGAGCGCAACGACGCCACGCTCATGATTTTCCCGGTTTACTGGTGGTCGGTCCCGGCCGTGCTCAAGGGATGGATCGACCGGGTCTGGAACAATGGATGGGCCTATGGCGAAGCGAGCTTCCCGCAACGGCGCGTCTGGATGATCGGTGTCGCTGGAAATACTGCCAGCGGATTTGCCGGGCGGGGCTACGATAACGCGATGTCGATCCAGCTCGAAACCGGAGTGCTCGATTATTGCGGCGTCGCGGAACGGCGCCTGGAATTGCTTTACGGATCGATCGAAGGGCAATCGTACGTGGACCAAATTCTGCTCGATGCGGGATGCCTGGCCTCCGAATTCTGACCGCAGGTGATAGTGGCCGTCTTCAGAAGCTTGTTGCGAACCGGCCACCCTGCCTGTCGTTCGGAAAAAGGCCGGGGGGCTAGCGACATTTGGTCCGGTCAAACCAGAAACCTGTAAAGCCAGGCGCAGCATTGAATACGAGTTGCTTGATATGAAAGCACTATTCCGGAAGGAAATTGTGGCCTGGGCACTGTACGACTGGGCAAACTCGGCCTACGCAACCGTTGCGGTGGCGGTGTTTTTCCCGCTTATCTTCAGCAATTACTGGTTTGCCGGTTCCGCCTCCGAAAACACCACCACGCCGTTGGGAATCGCCAATTCCGTCACCAGCCTGTTGATCGTGCTACTGGCGCCGGTCCTCGGCGCAATTGCGGACCGTGGCGGGATGAAGAAGCGATTCCTGCTGGTATTCACGATAATCGGCCTGGTGTTCGTATCGTCGCTGGTGTTTATCGAACAGGGCGACTGGATACTGGCGCTGTCGGTTTACGCGTTAGCCGGGGTCGGATTCTCGGGCGCCAACATCTTTTACGATGCACTGCTGCTCGATATCTCACCAAGATCAAAGCTCGATATTGTTTCGGCGCTCGGTTTTGCCCTCGGTTACCTGGGCGGCGGCCTGGCCCTGCTAATTGCCATCGTGCTTACCAGCTTCCCGCAGCTCTTCGGTTTCAGCAGCGCGCAACAGGCCATGCTGGCGTCGTTTATCGTGGTCGCGCTGTGGTGGGGGCTGTTCTCGATACCGCTATTACTGGCCGTCAGGGAATCCCGGATTCACCGCGAGGTCAGTTTCGGGCAAGCCGCAATCCAGGGTGTCGGACAGCTGCTTGCAACCTTCAGGGAGGTCCGCCGGTTAAAGATCGTATGGTTGTTTCTGCTGGCCTACTGGTTTTACATCGACGGGGTTTACACGATTATACGAATGGCGATGGATTACGGGGTGCGGCTCGACTTCGATCAGATGAGCCTGATCAAGGCGTTCTTAATCGTCCAGTTCATCGGATTTCCGGCTGCCGTCGTTTACGGCAAACTGGGCGAAAAGTTGGGCGCGAAAACCGGCATCATGATCGCGATCGCGGCGTACATCGGCGTAACCATCTACGGCTACTCGATGGCCAACGTCATGGAGTTTTACGTGCTGGCGACCGTGGTCGGACTGGTGCAAGGCGGCATCCAGTCCTTGAGCCGCTCTTTCTATGCGCGCATTATCCCGGCGGGCAAGTCGGCCGAGTTCTTCGGTTTCTACAATATCATGGGTAAATTTGCCGCCATCCTCGGGCCGTTGCTGGTGGCCGTGGTGAGCGGCATCAGCGGAGACCCGCGCCTCGCCCTGTTGTCGATCATCGTATTATTTGCGATCGGCGGCGTTATCTTGTCATTCGTTAGCAATCCCGAAGCAGACGGCATCGAGCCAGAGACGGACTGACGGTCTCCCGATCCAACAGGGCTCGGTGCGGAGTCGGGTTCAGGCTGATCAGTAATCCTGGTAACTGTTGAAGACCCCGACGTTGTCATCGCGATCGATCGAAAACACCCGGAACGGCTGGCTGGGTGCACCCGGGGAATCCATGCCCGGGGTGCCTGATGGCATCGCGGGCACCGTCAACAGGCGGATATTGCCGGGGTCGTCAAGCATCCGCTTGATATCCTGCGCGGGGACGTGCCCCTCGATAGCGACACCATTGACCATGGCGGTGTGGCAGGAGGCGGCCTGTGGTGGCACATCGAACTGTCGTTTGAACTCGTCGACGTCGTCGACGGTAACGTCCTTGACATCGAAATTATGCTGCTCCAGGTGATCGATCCATCCCTTGCAGCAGCCACAGGTTGCGCTGCGATAGACGGTGATGGAGTATCTCTGGTCGGTTTTACCCTCCAGCCAGACGGGATTGGCGGCTCCCGCGGGCGCGGCGCTCAGGTAGATCAACAGGATCAGGCTATTCAAAGTTCGCATCGGATTTCTCTTCTCGCTCAGGTTCGGCCGGGGCCATTATAAACAATTTACGCCGGGGGCCGGTATACGGTTCATTCGGATCGAGCGCACAGCCAGGATTTATCTTCAGAAAGGGGCTGGGCGGGGCTGTCATGGTCGGGGCGGAATCGAATAGGTACCGGTGGCGTGCGCGACGATGTCCTCCTCGCTGTAAATCGATACCTCGACCACGGCGAGACGTTTACCGAGCTTGATGATGTTGCCCCTGGCGACGAGGTCGCATTCGGCTGGTTTGCGCAGAAAGTTGATGTTCAGGCTGGTCGTTACCGCGAGCTTGATTTCGCCCAGCAGGCTCAAAACCACGGCGAACATGCAGACGTCGGCCAGCATCATCATGAAGGGCCCGGCAATGGTACCGCCGGGGCGCAACGATTTTTCGGAATAGGGGAGCACCAGCTCGGCGCTGCCTGCGTCGATGCTGTGCAGGTAAATGCCGGTTTCGGCGGCCGAGGGTAATTCGGCACCGATAATCTGGTTAAATTTTTCAGGGGTGACCTTGCTCATTTTCTATCTCTTGCCGGCGTTCGGAATGCGGTGTCCCGGGTATCGGTAATGCAACCCGTAGTTAACCGATTTGAGTCCCCGATTGCAAGGTAGTAAGCCCGCTCACGCAGCGTCATCGATGGGCGGGCTGTAAACAGCCCATCGATGACGCGCGACCGGGCTATGCCGCGCACGAAAGCCTAGCTACGGGCGTTGAGCCAGTCCGAGATAGCCGGGGTTACCGTGGATTGCGCCTTGCCGCTGACGTAGATGCCAATGTGGCCGCCGGGGAACGACAGTTCGGTATAGTCCTTGCTGCCGATCAGCTTTGGCAGGATTTTAGACGCCGCGGGCGGTACCAAGTGATCCTGCTCGGCGAAGATATTGAGCACCGGGGTCTTCAGATTTTTCAGGTCGACCTCGTGCTCGCCAATCTTGAGCCCGCCTTCGACCAGTTTGTTCTGCTGGTAAAAGTCCTTGATGAACTGGCGGAACGCTTCACCCGCCTGGTCCGGGCTGTCGAAGATCCATTTTTCCATACGCATGAAATTCTTGACATTCTTCTCGTCGCTGATGATGTCGACCATGGATACGTACTTCTGGCCCATCAGCTGGAACGGCTTCAGGTTCAGGAATGTCCAGTTGAGCATTTCGCCGGGCAGGTTGCCCATGGCGTCGACGATGGCGTCGATGTCCATTTGCTGCACCCAGTGACTCAACATGTTGTCCGGGGTCTTGCAATCCACCGGGGTGACCATGGTTACCAGGTTTTTGACCTTGTCCTGGTGCAGCGTGGTGTAACACAGGCTGAACACGCCGCCCTGGCAAATGCCGAGAATATTGATCTTGTCGACACCGTGGCGTTCACGCATGACGTCGACGCAGCGATCGATGTATCCATTGATGTAGTCGTCCAGCGTCAGGTACTTGTCAGCACGGTCCGGGTAACCCCAGTCGATCAGGTAGACGTCCTGACCGGTATCCAGCAGGCCCCGGATGGTGGAGCGATTTTCCTGGATATCGGCCATGTAGGGACGATTGACCAGCGCGTAGACGATTAACGTCGGAATCTTGTTTTGTACCACGCCGGTCGATGGCTGGTAACGATAGAGCTTGAGCTTGTCCTCGGCATAAACCTCTTCACGCGGGGTAACGCCGGCGGATATTTCTTCCGCGTCGAGCAGGTTCTTGACGCCCTTGCTCAGGTTCTGGTTGAACTGCACCAGTTCTTCGACCACCTGGTCGGAACGAAACGGAATGTTATTCATCAAATCAGGCTCCTGCTTTGGCTCTGGTTACTTTGGATTTCTTGGCGGCGGTTTTCTTGACCGCGGCTTGCTTGCGCACCGGTGCCGATTTCGCCGCCGGTGCAGCCTTGGCGGCTGGTGCCGGCTTTGCTGCCGGTTTCGGCTTTGCAGCGGGTGCGGCCTTGGCAGCTGGTGCCGGCTTCGTGGTGGGCGCGGCCCTGGCGGTCAATTGTCCCAGCATTGCCCTGATTTCCTTGAGCTCCTTTTTCAGGGCGAAGTTATCACGGCGCAATTGCTGCAGGCGTTCCTGCATGGTGTCGATTTCACGCGTATTGGGCAGGTTCATCGAGCGCAGCATATCGTCGGCGATTTCGCTGTAGTGGCGTCGCATGATCATCAGCCGGTTGACCATGTCGCCGTACAGCGCCTGGTACTCCTCGCTCATCGCGAATTCGGCGTAATGCTCCTCGCTGATTTCGACCCACAGGTCGTAGAGCTGACGCAGCGAACTGGGCATACCGTCGCCGTCCAGCCCCAGCAGGCGTTTTTGAAAGCCCTGGATCGATTCGAGCGCAACGCGCAGGAAGGCCTGGTTGAACTTGAAATTGGCCTCCTGGTAATCGAGCGCGAGTTGCAGGCCTTTCTGCTGTTTCTCCTGCGGCTCACGGAAGTAGCCGACCCCCGGTGCCTCCAGCACCTTGCCGAGCGGGTCAACCATTTCACCGAGGTTGAACACCGAGGTATTCATGCCGGGCATTTGCCAAAAGGCCTGGTTCATCGGGGTCAGCTCGGCCACCATTTCCTGCCAGCTCGCGTTCGGGGTAAACCACTGTTTCATGAAGTCGTTGACACCGGCGCCGTTGAAGCCTGGCATGCCGCCAAACTGCTGCAGCGATTGTTTCATTTGCTCCAGCCATTGATTGATAGCTTCGACCGGATTGGCGCCCTGGGTCAGGCTCTTGCTGACCTGCTCGGCCATAGCGAAGTATTCCCTGCCCATGTCCATGCATTTGCGCATTGCCAGCTCCATGTCTGGCTGAGTCTTGCCTTCGCAGGCCTTGCGCCACAGATCGAAACTCTGCGCCCATAGATCCGATTGACTGGCGTTGTTGCCGGCGCCGCCTGACTTGGCCATATCGCCCCAGGCATCGACGAACTGCCGTTGCGCCTTGAGCCATTGGTCGGCCCAGGAATTCTCTTCGCTCATGTTGGTAACTCGTTAAATTATAAAAGGATTTCAGCGTAGCATAATTTATTGTGCACTGCAACATAAATGCCGCTTGCCCGGAATAAAATATGTATAAAAACGAGAACTCCAGGCCCGCTTAGTTCAACGCGTGAGTGTTATTTTCGATGGGCATCGGCTCGGTATCGCATTCCTCGATCCAAAAAAAAGACGGGCCCCGAAGCCCGCCTTTGTAACCCACGAATATCACATTGCGATAACAGTCAGGTCATGTACATGCCGCCGTTAACCGGCAGGTTGGCGCCGGTCATGTAGGTATTGCGATCGTCGGTCAGGAAACTGACGACGTAGGCGATTTCATCGGGCGAGGCCATGCGTCCCATCGGCACCTGCTGGATAATCGATTCGCGCACTTCTTCGGGAATCGCATCGGTCATTTCGGTTTTGACGTAGCCCGGAGATACCGAATTCACCGTAACGCCCTTGGCTGCAAGTTCCTGGGCGACCGCCTTGGTAAACCCGTGCAACCCGGCCTTGGCGGCAGAATAATTGGCCTGTCCGAATTGACCTTTTTGACCATTAACCGACGAGATATTAACGATGCGGCCAAAGCCGTTTTCCGACATCTTGTCGACGACGTGTCGGGTAACGTTGAAGGCCGAATCCAGATTGGTCCGCAATACCGCATCCCACTGCTCGGGGGTCATGCGACGCAGCGTCTTGTCGCGCGTAATGCCAGCGCAGTTGACCAGGATGTCGACCGCGCCGATGGTGTTCTCGACATCGTGCAGCATTTGCTGGCTGGATTCGAAATCACTGACGTCGCAGGCCACGATTTCGAAGTCGTAGCCGTCGGCCCGGTGTTTTTGCTTCCAGGCGTAGGCCTGTTCCTTTTCTGGCGGAAAGTATCCCGCGATTACCTTGCGACCCTGGTCGGCCAGCGCAATACAGATCGCGGTACCGATGCCGCCGGTACCGCCTGTGACGAGTGCAATCCTCTGTTTACTCATATTTTTGTCATGTCCGGATGGTAATATTGAAGTGCTGCAATGCAGCAATATATTGCACTGCACAAAATAGGAGTAAATCCCGCGAGTGTCAAGCAAATCGCGGCCGATATTCAGGAAGTTTAATTAAATCAATAACTTAATTATTCTTGGAGTCGTCTTTGTCGGGGCCCAGTCCCATCATTTGGCGCCAGGCATCGATATTTTTCTGGGTCATATCGGTCCAGAAGGCCATCGGATTGTGAGCGGTCATGCCTTCCATCGCCTTGCTGAATTCGCGCTGTTGCTGCTGGAAAAAATTCATCCCCTGGCTGATAAAATCGGAGAAGCCGAGATGCGTGCCGGCATTGTAGAAGCGGATGAATCGCTCCAGGTTATCGTTCGAGAACAGCGGATTGGTCTCGGATTCCTGCTCGAAAATAATCTGCAGCAGAATGCTGCGGGTGATGTCTTCCTCGGTTTTCTGGTCGATGACGATGAACGGAGTTTCCTCGAGTACCAGGTCACGAATCTGCTGCAGCGTCACGTACTGGCTTTTCTCGGTGTCGTAGAGACGCCGATTGGGATATTTCTTGATGACTCTGGGTTCGATCTCTTCGCTCACGCCGCTCTTCCCGACTACCTTGATTGTGGCAAGTGTAACCTATTTTTCGCGGGGCACGCGCCCCATCAGGTAAAACTCGTCGTTGGTGCGCATGCTCGACATGTTGACGATTCGATTGGACAGGCCGAAGAAAGCGCTGATTGCGCCAATATCCCAAATGTCGTCATCGTCGAAACCGTGGTCACGCAGGCGCTGATGATCGCTATCGTCAACCGTCTCGGCCTCGCGCGATACTTTGAGCGCGTAGTCGAGCATCGCTTTCTGGCGCTCGCTGATATCCGCCTTGCGGTAATTAGTCGCGAGCTGATCGGCTATGTACGGGCTCCTGGCGCGGATTCGCAGGATGGCGCCGTGCGCGATCACGCAATACTGGCACTGGTTGCGTGCCGAGGTCGCTACCACTATCATTTCGCGCTCGGCCTTGCCGAGGCCCGGGGTCGCTTTTTCCATCAGCGCGTCGTGATAGGTGAAAAAGGCGCGAAACTCGTCGGGGCGCCAGGCGAGTGCGAGAAATACGTTGGGTACGAAGCCCGATTTTTCCTGTACCTCGTTGATGCGTTGCTGGATATCTTGCGGCAGGTCCTTGAGTTCTGGTACCGGGAAACGACTGATCGGCTGATTCGCCATAGGAATTCCTTTGGTTGTGAATCGATTGATGTAATATAAATGATGTTTGCGAAACTTGACCAGCAGTTAATCAGCACATGATCCCTGAAACCACTGAATCCGATAGCGTTCGAATTTTCGACCAGATTGTGCGCGACAGGCGCTCGATTCGGGGATTTCTGTCCACGCCGGTCGCGGCGGAAGTTCTCGAGCGGGTTTTCGAGACCGCGGCCTTTGCGCCGTCGAACTGTAACACCCAGCCCTGGTATAGCCACGTGGTGTCGGGCGAAATGCGCGACCGCCTGAGCGGCATCTTCATGCAAACCATCGGGCAGGGAAAGCACTCGCTCGATTTTCCTTACGAAGCAAAATACGACGGGATTTACCGTCAGCGGCAGCTCGATGTCGGGTTGCTGTTATACAAGGCGCTCGGCGTTACGCGCGAGGACAGGGAAGGCAAGCGCCAGGCGTTTCTGCGCAATCTCGAATTTTTCGACGCGCCGCATGTCGTATTCATCTTCATGCCCGAGTGGTGCGGTATCCGTGAGGCCTGCGATGTCGGGATGTACGCGCAGACCCTGATGCTCGCGATGCGTGCGCACGGTATCGCCAGTTGCCCGCAAACGATCCTGGGTTACGATGCGGATTCGGTGCGTCGCGAACTCGGGATCGGTCCTGATATGAAGCTGTTGTTTGGAATTTCTTTCGGTTACGAAGATCGAAGCTTGCCGGAGAACCGTATTATACCGGACCGGGCGACGCTCGATGAACATGTGAAATTTTACCCTTAGGTGAGCGCTATGCCAGAGTACTACGCACCGACGCAGGATATGCAGTTCGTCATCGACGAAATAGCAGGGCTGGATTCGATTGCGAACCTGCCAGGATTCGAGGACGCGACTCCCGACCTGGTCGAGGCCGTGCTGGAGCAGGCCGGCGTGCTGGCCAACGAGGTATTTTCGCCGCTGAATCAGCCGGGCGACCACCACGGTACCCGCATCGAAGAAGGCGTCGTGGTGAGCCCACCGGGTTATGCCGAGGCCTACCGGCAGTTCGTCGAAAACGGCTGGCAGGGGATTGGCAAGTCGGCGGCAATCGACGGTCAGGGACTGCCGTTCCTGGTGCACTCCGCGGTCGCGGAAATGTGGTATTCCTCGAATATGGCCCTCGCGCTCTGCCCGCTGTTGACCTCGGGTGCAATCGAGGCGATCGAAATGCACGCGCCCGCGGAGCTGCAACAACTTTACCTGCCGCGCATGATCAGCGGCGAGTGGAGCGGCACCATGAACCTGACCGAACCCCAGGCGGGCACCGACCTTGCAGCGATCAAGAACAGAAAATATACATCACCTGGGGCGAGCACGAGATGAGCGACAATATCGTGCACCTGGTGCTGGCTCGTCTGCCCGATGCGCCCGCGGGCGTCAAGGGTATCTCGCTGTTCCTGGTGCCCAAGTATCTCGCCAACGCCGACGGTTCGCGCGGCGAGCGCAACGATCTCAAGGTGGTTTCGGTGGAATCGAAGATGGGTATCCACTCGTCACCGACCTGCGTCATGTCTTACGGCGACAACGACGGCGCGATCGGTTATCTCCTGGGCGAGGAGCACAACGGGCTCGCCTGCATGTTCACGATGATGAACAACGCCCGTCTCGAAGTCGGCATGCAGGGGGTCGCGATTTCGGAGCGGGCTTATCAGCAGGCGGTCTGGTTTGCCAAAGAGCGAGTCCAGGGGGTGGCGCGCGGACACACCGAGCGCAGCACGATCATCCACCACCCGGACGTGCGTCGCATGCTAATGCAGATACGCGCGATTACCCAGGCGGGCAGGGCGCTGGCCTACTACGCATCGGCGCAAACCGACCTGGCGCATCATGCCGGTTCCGAGCAGGAGCGCGCGTCTCACCAGCGCCGGGTCGACCTGGTGATTCCGATCGTCAAGGGCTGGTGCACCGAGATGGCGCAGGAAGCCACCTACCTCGGGCTGCAGGTTCACGGCGGCATGGGTTTCGTCGAGGAAACCGGCGCCGCGCAGCACATGCGTGACGCCCGCATCCTGACCATTTACGAGGGCACCACCGGTATCCAGGCGCTGGACCTGATGGGGCGCAAGATGCTGCGCGACAAGGGTCAGGCGATGGCTGAGCTGATCGAAGAAATGCAGGGACTGCAGCCTCGGCTGGAAGCCGCCGGTGGGGATATCGCGGTTATCGCCGCGCGTTTTACGGCGGCTCTTGCCGCGCTCCAGGATGCCACTGGCTGGTACCTGCAAAATGTTGCGGAGGATCCCGACCTGGGCAGCGCCGTTGGCGTCGATTACATGATGCTCGCGGGCAACGTCGCCTGTGCCTGGCTCATGGGGCAGGCGGCACTCGCGGCGCAAAAACACATCGATAACGGCAGCAACGACCTGTATTATCCGCACAAGATCAAGACCGCGCGCTTCTTCGCCGAGCATATTCTGCCGCGCAGCGAAGGCCAGCTGCTGATGGTCAAGTCCGGTTCCGCCAGCGTGATGAGCATCGACCCGGATGGCTTTTAGCGGTCTATACATGAACGCGAACCAGGCAACATGACGGCAGCCGGCGCCACGCAGGTGGAGCAGTATTTACGCCCGGGTTTCAGGTTTTTTACCGCGACGCCGACGCGCTGGGGCGATTGCGATATGTTCGGACATGTCAATAACGTGCAGTTCGTGCGTTACTACGAATCCGGCCGGCTCGACTATTTTCATCGCCTGCTCGACATGACGGCGGGCCCGGAAGTGCATAACAGCCTGATCATCGCCGATATCCACGTGACTTTTCTGCGCCAGATACACCATCCCTGCGCGCTCGAGGTGGGTTCGCGCATCAGCCGCCTGGGCAACAGCAGCTTCGATTTCGAGGCGGCTATTTTCGCGCCCGGGGATGACGCCCCGTACTCGACGTCGAAGGCGGCCTGCGTCTGGTTCAACTACCGGGATAACCGCAGCATGCAGATTCCGCCGGCCGAGCGGGAAATAATCCAACAATTCGAGGGGATCGAATCATGAGTGAATTGCAGTACCTTGAAGTCGAACGGCACGATGGCGTGGCGCTAGTCAGGCTCAACCGCCCGGAAGTGCTGAATGCCCTGTGCATGGGCTTGATGCAGGAACTGGCGCAGGTGTTCGGTGAACTCGAGTCGGATGACGGCATCGCGGTGATAGTGATGACGGGAAACGACAAGGCCTTTGCCGCTGGCGCCGATATTACCGAAATGAAGGACGTCAGCTATCAATACATGCTCGAAGATGGCGGGCTTACGCGCCATTGCGATACTATCGCCGATTTCAAGAAGCCGGTCATCGCGGCGGTTGCGGGCTACGCGTTGGGAGGAGGCTGTGAACTGGCTATGATGTGCGACTTCATTATTGCCGCCGATAACGCCAGGTTCGGTCAGCCCGAAATCACTATCGGGACCATCCCCGGCTTTGGCGGTTCGCAACGGCTCACGCGCCTGGTCGGTAAATCCAAGGCGATGGATATGTGCCTGACGGGGCGCATGATGGATGCGGCCGAAGCCGAACGCAGCGGACTGGTGTCGCGTGTCGAATCGCTGGATGACTACCTCGATGTGGCGATGGACGCGGCGTCCAAAATCGCGAGCTTTTCGCGTCCGGTGGTGGCAATGGCCAAGGACGTCGTCGACCTGGCGCTGGAGACCCCGCTCACCCAGGGCATCAGGAGCGAGCGCCAATTGTTCAAGGCGACTTTTGCGCTCGATGATCAAAAAGAGGGCATGGCCGCTTTCGCCGAAAAACGCAGCCCTGATTTCAAGCATCGTTGAAAACCGGGCCAGCGGAATTATTTAGGATTTCCGGCGAATAAATCCGACCAGACACTATCAGTTTTTCGACAGTATGTTAGAATATGCGCCGGCAGATTTCAGGCCTCGAAGAATTTCTTTGTAAATCAATAGTTTGCATTAGTTTTCGCGTCGTTAGGCGCAGAAGCGAAGAGGCCTTTTATTTTTGAAATGCCGGAGCAGGAGCTTCGGCGCAAACAGAACTTTTAATTTTTTGACTGGAAACCATCATGGCTGACCTGAATAGTTATCGCAACATAGGCATTTTTGCCCATGTAGACGCCGGTAAAACCACTACGACCGAGCGTATCTTGAAGCTCACCGGCAAGATCCACAAGATCGGTGAAGTGCATGACGGTGCGGCAACCACCGACTTCATGGACCAGGAGCAGGAGCGCGGTATCACTATCCAGTCTGCGGCGACCAGCTGTGAATGGAACGGCCACCGTTTGAATATTATCGATACGCCCGGACACGTCGATTTCACCATCGAGGTTTATCGTTCGCTCAAGGTGCTCGATGGCGGCGTTGGCGTTTTCTGTGGGTCCGGCGGTGTCGAGCCCCAGTCAGAAACCAACTGGCGCTATGCCAACGACTCCGAAGTCGCGCGCATTATTTTCGTTAACAAGCTCGATCGCCTGGGCGCTGATTTCTATCGCGTCGTCAAGCAGGTCGAAGACGTGCTGGGCGCCAAACCGCTGGTCATGACTCTGCCGATCGGTACCGAGGATAATTTTGTCGGTGTGGTGGACCTGCTGACGCGCAAGGCCTGGGTATGGGACGATTCCGGCGATCCGACCAAGTACGAAATTCAGGAGCCGCCCGCGGACATGGCCGACCGGATCGAAGAGTATCGCGAAAAATTGATCGAAACCGCACTCGAGCAGGACGACGACCTGCTGATGATGTATCTCGAAGGCGAAGAGCCGGAACTCGACGAAATCAAGCGCTGTGTTCGTAAGGGTACGATCGCGCTCGATTTCTTCCCGACCTATTGCGGTTCGGCGTTCAAGAACAAGGGCATTCAGCTGGTGCTGAACGCCGTGGTCGACTACTTGCCGAATCCGACCGAAGTCAAGCCGCAGCCCGAAATCGATCTCGAAGGCACCGAGACCGGTGAGGTCGCTACCGTCGATCCGTCCAAGCCACTGCGCGCGCTGGCGTTCAAAATCATGGACGACCGCTTCGGCGCCCTGACCTTTACCCGCATTTACTCGGGCAAGCTGGCCAAGGGCGATAATGTGCTGAATACCTTTACCGGTAAGACCGAGCGGATAGGTCGCATCGTCGAAATGCACGCCGACGACCGTATCGAACTGGATTCGGCAGAAGCTGGTGACATCGTGGCCCTGGTTGGTCTGAAGAATGTCCAGACCGGTCACACCCTGGCCGACCCCAAGAACCCGGCGACGCTGGAACCGATGGTGTTCCCCGACCCGGTGATCTCTATTGCAATCAAGCCCAAGGATCAGGCGGCCTCCGAGAAAATGGGTATCGCCATCGGCAAGATGGTCAAGGAAGATCCGTCGTTTTACGTCGAAACCGACGAAGACAGTGGTGAAACGATCATCAAGGGCATGGGCGAACTGCACCTCGACATCAAGGTCGATATCCTGCGCCGCACTCACATGGTCGACGTCGAAGTCGGCAAGCCGCAGGTGGCGTACCGCGAAACCATTACCCAGCGGGTAGAGGACAGCTATACCCACAAGAAGCAAACCGGCGGTTCGGGCCAGTTCGGTAAGATCGACTACATTGTCGAGCCGGGTGAACCCGGCAGCGGCTACCAGTTCGAATCCACGGTTACCGGCGGTAACGTGCCGCGTGAATTCTGGCCGGCGATCGAGAAAGGATTCGCCAGCTGCATGGACGAAGGGGTGCTAGCCGGATTCCCGCTGCTCGACGTCAAGGTCACCCTTTACGACGGCGCTTTCCACGCGGTCGATTCGTCGGCGGTTGCGTTCGAAACCGCCGCGCGTGGCGCCTATCGTCAAACGATTCCGAAGGCTGGTCCGCAGTTGATGGAGCCGATCATGAAGGTCGACGTATTCGTTCCCGAAGATCACGTGGGCGACGTTATCGGCGATCTGAATCGCCGCCGCGGCATGATCAAATCGCAGGAACCGGCCCCGACCGGGGTGCGCGTCAAGGCTGACGTGCCGCTGTCGGACATGTTCGGTTATATTGGCGATTTGCGCACCATGACTTCGGGTCGTGGCCAGTTTTCGATGGAATTCGAGCACTATATGCCGTGCCCGAAGAACGTTGCCGACGAGGTCATCAAGGAAGTCAACGAGCGGCGAGCGGCTAAATAGCGGGAATATGATTTGAGTAATCCCTGCTTTATGCGGGGATTTCTTAAGCTATTGATTAAATTAGGTGAATTGCGCTTCGGCGCTATTGACACGGCTCAGGGGCGTGTAGAGAATACGCACCTTGCTGGAGGGGTTCCCGAGTGGCCAAAGGGGACAGACTGTAAATCTGTTGGCACTGCCTTCGGTGGAGATTATGAGTGGTGGCCCAATCTGTATGCGGTAAGGGATATAAAGGGTAGCGTCCCCTTTTAAAATGGTGTCGGGCGGGATCGGAATCAGCGCCAGTCGCGAAACACATGGAAGCGTCGGTGCGGCGCTCCGGTCGTAATCCACCGGCGGTGCTGGATTTTTAGCGGTGGGGACGGTTTTACCGCCACCGCTGCAACAGATGTGAAAGAGGCGGGACAGGCAATCCACTCCTCGATTTTCGGCCCATGTATATATAAGGAGTCGAAAAAGGCGTAGAATTCTGCGTTTTCGCGGGTGTCGTATAGTGGCTATTACCTCAGCCTTCCAAGCTGATGACGCGGGTTCGATTCCCGCCACCCGCTCCAGATATTTTAGAGCTGTAAGATTTGCGCTCATATAGCTCAGGCGGTAGAGCACTTCCTTGGTAAGGAAGAGGTCACTGGTTCGATTCCAGTTATGAGCACCAGATTAGGGTGACAGTTACCTTAATTCGTAATTCGCTTCTCGCGAATTAAGGTAACTGTCACCGTATTTATGCACCGAATTTACGGAAACGGGTTTTGTTTATTTTGTGTTGAAAGGCCGTGACTGGCCGTATTGAGTGAGAGAAATCAAATGTCCAAAGAAAAATTTGAGAGAACCAAACCCCACGTTAACGTGGGCACCATCGGTCACGTGGATCACGGCAAGACGACATTGACCGCGGCGCTGACCA
>JAACFA010000232.1 GCA_009937625.1 Gammaproteobacteria bacterium
AAACAGGTCGCAACCAGCCTGAAGTTGCGATTTCCGCAACTGAAAACCTTTGCCACGATTTCTCCCGCTCCCGGCTTCCGCCGCTGGATCGAGGCCCAGGCGCAGACCGAGGAAAGCGTTGCGGCGCTAATCGAAAATTTCGACGCCGATGCCGACGATAAGCTACGCGACGAGATCGAAAAGCTGGCCGCAAGCTACTTTCTCGAACAAAAAAACGATCGCGACCAGCCGCTCGACCCGGTGGCCCGGTTTCACCTGAAAAACGGAGCGATCCTGGAACGCATCAACATTCTGGGCAATCCGTCGGACAGTGGCATGGAACGCTCGTTAGGCACCATGGTGAACTATGTTTACGACCTGTCGCGGGTTGAAGAAAACCACGAGGAGTACGTGAAAAATAACCGCGTCATCACCAGCTCGCAGGTGAGAAAAGCCCTGTCACGCTAGCCGCAGTTCGGCCTCGATCGGTTTGTGATCCGAGCCATCCGCCGCGTGATCGATTGCCACTCGCTGGACCGATTCGCTCAGATCGGGCGTCACCATGATATGGTCGATCTTGCCATATTCTTCGATCCCGTCGGCAGATTCGCGGCTGCCGGTCGACGTCATCAGGTTGGCTGGATCGACCAGGGCCCAGCAATCCTCCAACCCGGTGGATTCGATCATCAGTCGGTATTCCTCGCTATCGGGGCGCGCATTGAAGTCGCCGCAGAAAATCGCGCTCGCCGGTAACGGTGGTGCCGGTCGTCGATTACTCCAGTCGTCGCCACCGATATTCGATTCCCCCGACCAGGCACCGCCCTCGACTGGCGAGCGTGCAAATATATCCGCGAAATGCTCGACCTGCATCAGGCGCTCGGCGGCCTCGAGATATCCGCCGTGATAGTTATAAACCCGTAACACCGTCGTACCGGTATCGATTACCGCCTCGATACAGGTCATATGCATATTGAATTTCTCGGCATAGTCCTGTTTCGGCAGATTCAGAATCCGCATACTCAGTAGCGGCCAGCGCGACAGGATCATGTTGCCGTGACGACGGCGCCGGTTAGTGATTGCGCCATGCGCGGCAGGGGCGCTCGCATCGACATCGAAACTCGAACCATAAACCGCATAGTAGCTCGGCAGCAGGCCCGAAATTTCGGCGGCCTGATCGAGATCGCCACTGCGCTGCCAGTGTTGATCGACCTCCTGCAGGCAAATGATGTCGGCGCCGCGTATCGCGTTACAGCTGCGCACCAGATCGATAACGCCATCCCGGCCGCGACCATATTGAATGTTGTAACTGATGACCCTCATACGCCCTCGCTGCCGTTCAACCCCGGCTATTATCCCGTTACCGGGAATTCTAGCCGACAACGGCTTGCCAAATCTGCATTAAACAACAATCTGGTTGTGATATATTTTGTCCGGTCAACCCCGGAGGACAGGACAATGGCAGACCTTACCGTCTTGAAGTACGATCGCAAAGGCGACCCTGACTACGGCATGCAGGACTGGGGCGCCTTCCCGCCGGAAGCACTGCAATCCGGCGAACCGGTGCAAACCGCCCACACCTACCTCGACACCGCCAGCAGCATTTTTTATTCCGGCGTCTGGGACTGCACGCCACACGAGCTGGTGCCTGGACCCTACGACGTCGATGAATTCATGATCGTGCTCGAGGGTTCGATCATCATCGAGCACGAATCGGGTAACTCCGATCGTTTCCGTGCCGGTGACAGCTTCATTATCCCCAAGGGCACGCCCTGTACCTGGAAACAGGACGAGTACGCACTCAAGTTCTTCGCAATCCACGACGATCCCGAGATTCCGCTGCAGGCCGACCCCAGTTTGCAGGCGATTCGAGTCGATCCCGACGCCGATCTGCCGGCCGTTATCGGGCAGGACCCCGCGTTGTATGAAAGCGAGGTCCCCGAAATGGACTGGTTGACGCTTTACAAGGATCCGAGCGGCAGGTTTCAGGCCGGCGTCTGGGACTGCAGCCCGATGAAACGTGTCGCGACCACCATCGAACGCTCGGAGCTGATGCATATTCTCGAGGGCAGCGGCTCGATTACGAACGCCGACGGCGTTGTGTTCAACTTCAAGGCCGGCGATACTTTCATGGTGCCGATCGGCATGGGTTACCAGTGGCAGAACGACGAATACGTGAAGAAAATCTTCTGCAGCTATACGCCATAGACCGCGGTCGACATATTTTAACCGGCGCTGTTTCTAGGAAATGCTCATCTGATAAGTGATCCAGTGGGTTTTCTCGGACAGCTTGTCGTAAACCGCCCGGCCGCGATAATTATTCTCGGCGGTAATCCAGCGGATGAAAGGCCAGCCCTGCGCCTTGCCCAGGGCGTTCAGTGCCCTGTATAACTCTTCCACTATACCCTGCCCACGCGCGTCGGGGCTGATAAACAAATCGTCCAGAAAGCCGACCAGCGCGCCGCGCAGCGGTGACGGCATTTGCCGGCAGTGCATCAGCCCGAGCGCCCGGCCGTTATCGTCCTTCGCGATCAATCCGAAAAACGGATTGGCGCTATCGTGAATCCAGCCCCAGACCGTATCGAGAATTTCCTCGGTCATCGGCACCCGGTAGAACTCGGCGTAACCGTAGTACAAGAGCTCCCACTGATCACGATCGTCGACGGATATCGGGTCTACGCTTATCGTCACAACATTACCCCTGATTTAATTTCAGAAAACGAGACAGCACGTTTGCCGTGACCCGCTCAACCTGTGGATCGCGGCGTAACAAACCGGCAACCCACTCGACGCTGCCGGCATGGAAAACCTCTCCCCTGCCCCTGGTGAAATTCACGATCATACCCGAGCCGCGGCTCGCCAGGCCCATGGTTTCGGCGTTTATTTCGCCGTGCAGCAATTGGGCACGAAAGGCGCAATCCTCGAAACCGAGGAACAGGTCTTGCGCGTCGACCCCGCGGGCGACCTCGTTGTTAGCAGCGAGCCCGAGGCCGAGTATCTCCAGATCCGCCGGCACCT
Organism: Gammaproteobacteria bacterium; assembly: GCA_009937625.1. GTDB lineage: Bacteria > Pseudomonadota > Gammaproteobacteria. The sequence continues at coordinate 2,995 of JAACFA010000232.1, forward strand.
GTTCCGCGCCGGAGGGGTACGGCAGGCCCTGGCGGATGACGTAATCCAGGCCATCGACTTCATAAGCGAAAACACGGCTTCTTGCCCCGAGCACATCGCCGTAACCCAGGCCGGTGCCGTCGAAGGCCCAATGCCCTGGACGGTATATCGGGAACCCGCCGCTACCGAAAGCGACGCATCCACCCCAACCGGCATAAACGCCGCGGATCGCATTCAGCCCGAAGGTGAGCGCACCCGGCCGCCCGATCTCGCGCGCTTCCCAGCTGGTGGTAATCCGGTTGCTATCGCGTTGCGGATCTTCATCCCGCGCGCGGTACTTATAACAAACCTGGCGGCGGCCGTCGTCCTCGAGCCGTGTCTGCCACATGAAGTTGCCGGCAAAGCGCGCGACCCGGCCACCATTTTCGACATAACTGTCCACGCTATCGCGCATTTCCCAGGACCAGTACTCGTCGTGGCCGATGAACGCCAGGCAGGGATAATCCTCGATGGCCTCGGGGCGCAGTTGAAGATCGTATTGTGACACGATATCGACATCGAAACCGGCCCGTAACGCCCAACGCAGGAAATGCCGTTCATACGACGCCCAGCCCGCCGACGCGTATTTTTTTGAATGCCCGGTAGCGTAAGCCCAGTCCATGTGCGGGTAGGAAACCGGTTCGCCGAACTCGGGCGGCGCGGCCAGCGCGGCGCGCGGCGCTTGCGGCGGCAGCACCACGAATCCTCGCGCCAGCGGCCGTTCGAGCGACAGAATCGGCGAGTAAAGGTTGGCCTGCGGCCCGCTGATGCCCTCGTAATGGTTGGAGCCCCCCCAGTTATTGTAGGCGCACCAGGTGCCGGTCGCGCTGACCAGCAGTAGCCGTTCCCGGCGACCCGCTTTACTCGAGCGCAGAAGAAACAGTGCATGCTGTTCCAGAACACCGTCGGCAGTATCGATTCGACAGGTTACCCGGTAGCCCCCCGACGGCCAGTCAACGGGTATCTCGAATTCGAATCCCGACGGCCAGCCGCAGCCGGCAACCGATGCGTCGCCGGGCGTTGCATAACGCTCCCCGGACAAACCGCTACGCGTGAAAACGACCTCGAGCTCGAGCCCATCGCGTGCGATTTCGAGGCTGTAACTCCTGGCGCTGCTGGAGACGTGGAAACAGACCGTTTCTCCGGGCGAGTAACAGGGTCGATCGCAGTAGCACCAGATTTCCTCGGCCGCGGGATCGTCGGACGGCGACTCGTAGTAATGCGTGAACACCGCGGGGTTGCGGCCGCTATCCTCTGATGACTGCGATGGCATCTCGGCGCCGCCCTAGTCCAGGAACTCGAGGACGTCCTCGGACTGGACCACGTGGCAGTAAATCATGTTGATCGTTTTCAGTTCGTTCAGGTGCAACTCCTCGGTCGCGGCGGCGCAACAATCCTCGACCACGAGCACGCCGAAGCTTTCGTCGGCTGACGTCGCTGATTTCCATGTTGCGCAGCACTAGTCGAAGGTTGGTACCGGTCAGCGCGCTATCGGTTGTTTTGATCACGACGATATCGTCCGGCTCGGGCGTCAACTCGGGCACCAGCTGGCTGTCTGCGCGGTCTTTCGGCAGCAGCAGGTAGTTGAACCCGGGTTTCTTCTGGCTCAGCGAGCGGTCGCGCCCGTCCGGCTTCAAACAGGCGATACGCGCGAAAATAACCTCGACGCCGCGTGCCCGGCAATCCGCGATCAGCCGCGCCGTGTTGGGGATTACGATGTCGTTCATGCGCTCGCGAAACGGCGCCCAGCGCCCGGCTTCGACCGGGTCGGCGTCAACCTCCATGTAGGTATTCTGAATATCGATCACCAGCAGCGCGGTTTTTCCCGCGTCGAGCCGGATATCCCCAGGCGTTGCCGCCGTTTCGTAATAAAACGATCGATAGGCATTTTTCCAGTCGCTCATGCCGCAGCCTCCCGTTTACGCGCGCACAGGCGCAACCCACCCAGTTTACCCGACTGGAAATGCCGGTTAACCGCGGTATAGAAAACGGTCATCGCGTTGACCGCGTCAGCGCCGTGAACTCGCAGGTGACGCGCGCGATCGGCGCGATATGCAGCGAGCCGAACGCGCACGAACTCGGCCCAGTCGGCGCTCATGGTTTTACAGATCTCGACTTCGAAACCGGCGTCTTCCAGGTCCTGCCGATATTCGTTGATATGCCGCAGCGTGATGGCGTAAAGATCGCGCTGCAGCAGGGCGCGCTGCGCTTCGTCGATATCGCCACGCGCGGTCAGGTCCTCGGTGTAGAAACGTCCCCCTGGCGCCAGCAGGCGATTGCATTTTTCGAGCAAGCGGGGACGATCAGGTATATGGTAGAGCGCCAGCCAGCTGACAATCGCATCGAAGCTGCCGGGTTCCCGTTCGAACTCGAGAAAATTGCCGCAGACATGCTCCACCCGATCGGCGAGTCCGCATCTCGCGGTGAGGCTTTGCGCTACCTCATGCTGATCCTGCTGCAACTCGAGCGCGGTG
>JAACFA010000041.1 GCA_009937625.1 Gammaproteobacteria bacterium
CAACCTGCAAACCGTGGCCGCCGTGTTCGTCACGCTGACCCGGGGCGGTGAACTGCGTGGCTGCATCGGTTCGTTGCAAGCTCAGGAACCGTTGGCGCAGGCGGTGGCGAACTCGGCTTTCAGTGCCGCGTTTCGTGACTATCGTTTCCCGTCGTTACGCGCGGATGAGCTCGACGCGATACGAATCGAGATTTCGGTACTATCGGAGATGGAACCGATCGAGGCCGAAACCAGGCAGGCGCTGCTGGATTCGCTGCAACCCGGGGTCGATGGCTTGCTGCTGGAGGACCGGGGTCACCGTTCGACATTTTTGCCCCAGGTCTGGGAGAAAATTGCCTCGCCGACCGAATTTCTCGAACAGCTGTGCTTAAAGGCCGGGCTCGACGCCGGCTACTGGTCCGGCACGCTGCGGTTCCATCGTTATCGCACGCTGTCGCTCGCAGAAAGATGATCGACGGGTGCCGGTTTGAGTTGGAGCACCGTGGCTTTTCCGTTATCATTCGCCCACTTGCCCATCCCCGCTACGTGACCTGAAACAATATGCTATGCCTGCCCGGTAGCCCGGCATTATCCGAATTCAGACTAAGAAAACTCCAACAACAGCTAGCCGCCGCGGGAACCCCGGTCAACGCGCTCAGCAGTCGTTATATTCACCTGGTCGACAGCGAGCATGAGCTCGGTAACGATCAGCTGGGGGTACTCAATAACCTGCTGACCTACGGGCCGGCGATGCACGCACTCAGCGTCGAAGGCCAGAGCTATTACGTCGTGCCGCGTCCCGGCACCATCTCACCCTGGGCCAGCAAGGCAACCGACATCGCGCACAATTGCGGCCTGACGCAAATTCACCGCATCGAGCGCGGTATCGAGTTTACCGTCGAAGCGGATGGAGAGGTTGCGCTCGACCTGCTGCATGACCGTATGATCGAGGCCGTTTTTACCCGGCTCGAGGATTGTTCTGCACTGTTCGAAAACCATCAACCGAGACCCTACAGCGAGATCGATACGATTAACCAGGGTCGCGCCGCGCTGGAGCAGGCCAACACCGAGCTTGGGCTGGCGCTCTCGCCCGACGAAATCGATTACCTGGCCGCCGCTTACGACGAGCTGGGCCGCAACCCGGTCGATGTCGAACTGATGATGTTCGCCCAGGCGAACTCCGAGCACTGTCGTCACAAGATTTTCAACGCCAGCTGGACACTCGACGGTAACGAGCAGCCGATGACTTTGTTCCAGATGATCAAGAATACCCACGTGCAGCATGGCGACGGCATCCTGTCGGCTTATCACGACAATTCTGCGGTCATCGAGGGTTTCGACGCGCGGCGGCTGGCGCCGGCGTCGGAATCGGCGGAATACCAGTACCAGGATACGCAGCTCGATATCCTGATGAAGGTCGAAACCCATAATCATCCGACCGCGATATCGCCATTCCCCGGGGCGGCAACCGGTTCGGGCGGCGAGATTCGAGACGAGGGCGCCACCGGAATCGGCTCCAAGCCCAAGGCCGGACTCTGCGGTTTTTCGGTTTCGAACCTGAAGATACCTGGCTTCGAGCAACCCTGGGAACAGGATCACGGCAAGCCGGAGCGGATCGCTTCGGCGCTCGAAATCATGCTCGAGGGCCCGATCGGCGCGGCTTCGTTCAATAATGAATTCGGCCGTCCCAACACCTGCGGCTATTTCCGTACCTACGAACAATCGGTGGCTACGCCCAGCGGTGCCGAGCTGCGTGGCTACCACAAGCCAATCATGGTAGCCGGTGGCGTCGGCCTGATTCGCCGCGAGCATATTCATAAAAAGGAAATACCGCCCGGCGCCAACATTATCGTGCTCGGGGGGCCGGCGATGTTGATCGGCCTCGGTGGCGGCGCGGCTTCGTCGATGGCGAGCGGCAGCAGCAGCGAAAGCCTCGACTTCGCCTCGGTGCAGCGGGGTAATCCGGAGATGCAGCGCCGCGTGCAGGAAGTGATCGATCGTTGTTTTGCGCAGGGCGAGGAGAACCCGATCCTGTCGATCCACGACGTCGGTGCCGGCGGGCTGTCGAATGCCTTGCCCGAGCTGGTCAACGATGCCGAGCGCGGCGCCGAGCTGGATCTGAGAAAGGTGCCGAACGATGAGCCCGGCATGTCGCCGATGGAAATATGGTGTAACGAGAGCCAGGAGCGCTACGTGCTCGCGATTGACGACCGGCGACTCGACGACTTTATCAGTTTATGCGAGCGCGAACGCTGCATTCATGCGGTGCTCGGCAAGGCCACCGAACAAAGAATATTACGGGTTAGCGATCCGCATTTCGATAACAGGCCGGTCGATCTGCCGCTCGATGTATTGCTCGGTAAACCGCCGAAAATGCACCGGGACGCGGTGCACCAGGAAACACCGCAGGCCGAGTTCGATCGCAGCGACGTCGATCCACGCTCGGCCCTCTACCGGGTGCTGCGCCTGCCCACGGTTGCCGACAAGACTTTCCTGATCAGCATCGGCGATCGCTCGGTGAGCGGGCTGGTATCGCGCGACCAGATGGTGGGTCCGTGGCAGGTACCGGTAGCCGACGCTTCGGTCACGCTGACCGATTATTCCGGGTATAGCGGCGAGGTCATGAGCATGGGCGAACGTACGCCACTGGCATTGCTCGACGCACCAGCGGCCGGGCGCATCGCTATCGGTGAAGCTTTGACCAACATGGGTTCGGCCTGGGTCGGCGACCTGTCGCGAACCGTACTGTCGGCCAACTGGATGGCGGCCGCCGGTCACGCCGGCGAAGACGCACGGCTGTTCGACACGGTAAGAGCCGTCGGCATGGAGCTTTGCCCCGAGCTCGGTATTACGATACCAGTGGGCAAAGATTCTTTGTCGATGCAAAGTCGCTGGCACGATGGCGCTGCGGATCGCAGCGTGACCGCACCGTTATCGCTGATTATCTCGGCGTTTGCGCCGGTGGCGGATGTGCGCAAGACCGTAACCCCGGATATCAAGCCCTGTGAAGGTAACTCGATACTCTTGCTTTTCGATCTGGGCGCCGGTCAGAACCGGCTGGGCGCCTCGGCGCTGACCCAGGTTTACGGTCAAATCGGAGCTCGCGGCCCGGACCTCGACGATGCGGCCCTGTTCAAGTCCACCTTCGGTGCGCTACAGACCATGCTCGAACAGGATCTATTGCTCGCCTATCACGATCGTTCCGATGGCGGCCTGGTCGCCACGCTGTGCGAAATGGCCTTTGCCGGCCGCAGCGGTCTGCGGTGCGACGTCAGCAGCCTGGGCGATGACCCGCTCGCGGTTTTATTCGCCGAAGAGCTGGGGGTCGTGGTGCAGGTGGCGGAATCGGACCTGCCGCGGGTCGAAGCGATTTTGCAGCAAACCGGGCTGGTGCGTATCTGTCATCGTATCGGTTTACCGCAGGTGCAGGCCAGCCTCGAAATCATTCATAACGGGGTCACGGTGATCGACGAGACTATCGTCGATCTGCAACGCGCCTGGTCGCAAACCACGCTGAAAATGCAGGCGCTGCGCGACAATCCCGAGTGTGCGCAACAGGAGTTCGACCTGATACAGCCCGACCAGCCGCCCAGCCTGTTCTCGAAACTCGGTTTCGATCCCAACGAGGATATCGGCGCCGCTTACATAGGCGGCACCAAACCGCGGATTGCGGTGCTGCGGGAAGAAGGCGTCAACGGCCAGGTTGAAATGGCGGCGGCCTTCGATCGTGCCGGCTTCAGCGCGGTAGACGTGCACATGAGCGATGTCATCGAGGGTCGGGTGAGCCTGGCCGAGTTCCGCGGCATTGCCGCTTGCGGAGGCTTTTCCTACGGCGATGTGCTCGGGGCGGGGGAAGGCTGGTCCAAGTCGATTTTGTATAATCCGCGAGCGTTCGACGAGTTTTCCGCGTTTTTCGAGCGCGCCGACAGTTTCGGACTGGGAATCTGTAACGGTTGCCAGATGATGTCCAACCTGTATCGCATGATTCCGGGCGCCGCGCACTGGCCGCGCTTCGTGCGCAACCGCTCGGAACAGTTCGAAGCCCGCTTCACCATGGTCGAGGTGCTGGCGACGAATTCGATATTTCTCGATGCAATGCAGGGTTCGATGATGCCGATCGTGGTCGCCCATGGCGAAGGACGTATCGAAACGCGAGATCACGATGCGGCCGAGTTGCTGCGGCAAAAACTGGCCTGCCTGCGTTACGTGGATGCCGGCGGGGCGGCGAGCGAGACTTATCCGATCAATCCCAACGGATCGGCGCTCGGATTGAACGGGTTTACCAACGAAGATGGCCGCTTCACGATCATGATGCCGCACCCGGAGCGCATATTCCGCAGCGTGCAGAATTCCTGGCACCCGTCGGATTGGGGTGAATATAGTCCCTGGATGCGAATGTTTCGCAACGCGCGTCGCTGGGTCGACTAGGAGCATGATCCGGCCCAACCCGAGTATCGCCGCGATGGAACCGTAAGCTCTGCCGGATGCAACCGCGGACCCGGACCGGGAGCCGATCGTGCCGGCACACAAGCAGCACGCATGACCGCCCCTGGCAACGAGGTATGCCTGTCTCGGCCATCTCGAGCTCGATTTGGATAAGATTGCGGCTGGCGGTTACCTTTTTACTCGCAGGAACTAGTTGGGCCCCCTTCGGTCTAGGTTCTATCCTGTGGAGAAAGATTTAAATGATCAGAATAAAAAAACGCTGGGAAATCCCGGAATCTGAAGTCACGCCCGAGCCATTGTATCGGCGCCGGCGAGAATTCATGCAGGCCGCGGGCACCATCGGTGGCGCCATGTTACTGAATCCCTGGGCGGCGGCGCAGGCCGCGCTGCAAATCGATGACTACCAGCGAGGGGTGGTTACGCTCGACGAAGAACTCACCGAAGAGGCGGATGCCACGAGCTATAATAATTTCTACGAGTTCGGCACCGACAAGGAAGACCCGAAGCGCAACTCGAAGCGTTTCAAAACCGACGACTGGACGATCGAAGTCAGTGGCGAATGCGCAAAACCAGGTACCTATGACTTCGAAGCCCTGATGAAGCCGTTCCCGATCGAGGAGCGGATATATCGACTGCGCTGCGTCGAAGCCTGGTCGATGGTCATCCCCTGGCTCGGAGTGCCGTTAGGCTCGATCCTGGCCGGGTTTAAACCGACTTCGAAAGCGAAGTACGTTGCTTTCAGGACCCTGTACGACCCGGTACGCATGCCGGGCCAGCAGCGTTCGGTACTTAACTGGCCGTACCGCGAGGGCCTTACCATCGCCGAGGCGATGCATCCGCTGACGATTATGTCGGTCGGTATGTACGGCAAGACCATACCCAACCAGAACGGTGCACCAATCCGGCTGGTGGTACCCTGGAAATACGGTTTCAAGAGCATCAAGTCGATCGTCGGCATCGAGTTCACCGAAACCCAACCGCAGACTTCCTGGAACATGGCGGCCCCGAGTGAATACGGGTTCTACTCCAACGTCAATCCCGAGGTCGACCATCCGCGCTGGTCGCAGAAGCGCGAACGCCGCATCGGCGAAATCTTCAAGCGCGACACGCTGATGTTCAACGGCTACGCCGAGGAAGTCGCCGAGCTCTACGACGACCTGGATCTCACCGTAAATTTCTAGTATGTCGCTGTTCGCGGGAGGGCGGTGATCTATGTGGCTCAAATCCGCCTGGTCCAAGCCCGTCGTGCACCTGCTGTGCCTGCTGCCTTTAGCCGGCCTTGTGTGGGCGGGATTCAATGACGGGCTGGGCGCCAACCCGGTAGAAAAACTGACCCACGAAACCGGTGACTGGACCTTGCGATTCCTGTTGATCACGCTCAGCCTGACGCCGTTGAGACAATGGACCGGCCAGGCCTCGTGGATACGTTTCCGGCGTATGCTTGGCCTTTATACCTTCTTCTACGTCAGTTGCCATTTCCTGATCTGGTTCGTCGCCGACCATTCTCTCGATCCTGGTTCCATGATCGAGGATATCGTCAAGCGACCATACATCACGTTGGGTTTCAGCGCTTTCCTGTTGATGGTGCCGCTGGCGATCACGTCCAACCAGGCCATGATCCGACGTCTCGGCAGAAAATGGAAAACCCTGCATCGACTGGTTTACCTGATTATCCTGCTAGGCGTTTTACATTTCCTGTGGCTGGTCAAGGCCGACTATCTCGAACCGGGCATTTATGCGATTATTGCGTTGATCCTGTTAGCACACCGGATAGGCCCGATTAAACGCCCTGGCGCCAGATCCTCTCCCGTGACACGCTAAAATCGTTAACGCCCGCGGGCGCTTTACAACTGGAGCTACATGAAACTGCTGGTCACCGGCGCCGCCGGTTTTATCGGTTACTCGCTTGCCAATGCCCTGTGTGCGCGCGGTGACGATGTTATCGGCATCGACAACCTCAACGATTACTACGACGTGGGGCTGAAACGGGATCGCCTGCAGCAGCTCGAGCGCCACGCTAATTTTCGTTTCGCGCAACTCGAAATGGCCGATGCTAACGCCTTGCGGGCTTTATTTGCGGAACAGCGCATCGAGCGCGTACTGCATATGGCGGCCCAGGCCGGCGTGCGTTACTCGCTCGAGAATCCGGCAGCCTACATCGACAGCAACCTGATGGCGTTTGCCAACCTGCTCGAATGCTGCCGCCATCACGCGGTCGAGCACCTGGTCTACGCCTCGTCGAGTTCGGTTTATGGTGCTAATCGCAGCATGCCGTTCAGCACCAGCGATAACGTCGATCATCCGATTTCGCTTTACGCCGCCACCAAGAAGGCGAACGAATTGATGGCACACAGCTATAGCCACCTGTACCGCTTGCCAACCACCGGCCTGCGCTTTTTTACCGTTTACGGGCCCTGGGGGCGGCCCGACATGTCGCCGATACTGTTTGCCGATGCGATCATGCAGGGTAAACCGATAAAGGTCTTCAACGAAGGCCGCCACCGGCGCGATTTTACCTATATCGACGACATCGTCGCGGGCGTAATTGGCTGCCTCGAGCGGGTCGCCAGCAGCAATCCCGAATGGTCCGGTCTCGATCCCGATCCCGCCAGCAGCAGCGCGCCCTGGCGTATCTACAATATTGGCCGCGGCGAACCCGTCGAGCTGTTGCGCTATATCGAACTGATGGAGCGGGCGCTGGGAAAAACGACCGACCGGGAATTGCTGCCGGCCCAGCCCGGCGACGTCGAGGACACCTACGCCGATATCGCGCCGCTGACCGCCGACACCGGTTATACCCCGCAAACTTCGATCGAGCAGGGATTGCATCATTTTGCGCGCTGGTATATAGACTATTACAGCACAAAATAATTTATACTGGCGGCAAAGAAGCCGCGACTGCGACAGATAGATCGCACCCGGCAAGCGGTTCGAGGAGTATCAAATCGTTGACCATACTCAACATTCGGCCTTGCTAGAGGTAAACCAGCTGGCGGTCGATTTCAGGCTGCAACGTCACGCCGTGCCGGCACTGATGGATGTCTCTTTCAGTGTCGATCCCGGCGAAACCGTTGCCCTGGTAGGCGAGTCGGGTTCCGGCAAATCGGTTACCTCACAGGCAATCATGGGCATTCTGCCCACAAACGCCGTGATTCGCTCGGGCGAGATCCTGTTCGACAATCCCGAAACCGGTCAGCTTATCGATATCGCCCGCCTGGATCCGGAAAGCACGCAAATGCGCCAGATTCGCGGTGGTAACATATCGATAATTTTCCAGGAACCGATGACGTCTCTGTCGCCGGTGCATACTATTGGCGACCAGGTTAGCGAGGCCCTGTTCCTGCACCGCGATGCCAGTTACCAGGAAGGCCTTAAACTGACCGAGGCGATGTTGAAACACGTCGGTTTCCCGGATCCCGCGAGGGCCTTGCGGATGTATCCGTTCGAGCTTTCCGGCGGATTGCGCCAACGCGCGATGATCGCGATGGCGATGATAACCCACCCGTCGTTGCTGATTGCCGACGAACCGACAACCGCGCTCGACGTGACGATCCAGGCGCGCATTCTGAAACTGATCCGCGAGCTGCAGGCCGAGCTTGGCATGGCGCTGCTGCTGATTACCCATGACCTGGGCGTGGTCTCCAACATGGCGGATCAGGTGGTGGTAATGTATCACGGCCGGGTGATGGAAGCAGGTCCGTTACGGCAGCTGTTTGGCGACCCGCAACACGACTATCTCAAGGCGCTGATTCACGCGGTACGAGATCAAGTCCGAAGCCGGCGCGCTGATAAGGCAGCAACCGCTCGATCAGCTTGCCGACTCCGGCAAGCCGCACCTGCGCGTAAACGAGGTCAGCAAAACCTATCATCTCCATCGCGGCGACTGGTTCAGTACCCAGTCCAGGGAATTGCTGGCGGTCGATCGGGTGTCGCTGGAAGTCGAGCGCGGCGAATGCTTCGGCCTGGTAGGCGAAAGCGGTTGCGGCAAAACCACGCTCAGCAAGATCATTATGCGGGCAATAACGCCGGATCAGGGTGAGATTATCTACCATGACGGCAGCCGCGAGATCGATGTGCGCGCGCTCGACAATTCCGCGTTGCTCGAATTTCGCCGCAAGATGCAGTTTATATTTCAGGACCCCTATAGCGCACTCAATCCGCGCATGACGGTGTTCGATATTCTGCGCGAACCGTTGGTGGTGCACCAGCTCGGCGACATGGACTATCAGCGCGAAATGGCGACCGAGTTGATGCGCCTGGTGGGTCTCGACCCACGTTTTCTGAATCGTTACCCGCACAGTTTCTCGGGTGGGCAGCGGCAGCGTATCGGTATCGCCCGCGCGCTGGCGCTGCAGCCTGACCTGATTATCTGTGACGAACCCGTGTCGGCGCTCGACGTTTCGATCCAGGCACAGGTATTGAACCTGTTGAAGGACCTGCAACAGGAACTCGGGCTGACCTTCGTTTTTATTTCGCATAACCTGGCGGTGATCCACTACATCGCCAACCGGATCGCGGTAATGTGCCAGGGTCGCATCGTCGAACTGGCGCCGCGCGAGGCGCTGTTTGCAAACCCGGTTCACCCTTATACCCAGGCCTTGCTGTCCGCGGTGCCGCACCCCGAACTGTCGCAGCCGCTGAACTTCGATGCGATTACCGAGGGTTCGGCTTCCGATCCTGGACAGTGGCCGGCTCCGTTTACCCTCGACGGCCGCACTCTAACCGAGTTCATGTTGCTTGGCGAAGGGCACTACGTGCGCGTTGCGAGTGGCTCCAAACCCTCGGACCTGGCGGCGTGAAGCGTTTAGCCGCAATCCTGTTTTACGTGGCGAGCATGCTGCCGTTGGCGGCAGTGGGCTCGCAGCCCCAGTTTATCGAGACGCCGTCGCTGCTGGAACAGGTGCAGGCGGGCGAATTAGCGCCGGTAGCGCAAAGGATTCCGCAGGTTCCACGACGCATCGCGCTTGGTGGCGAATTCAGCCCCGGGCAGCATGGCGGGCAGATGCGCCTGTTGATGGGCAAGCAGAAGGATATTCGCCAGATCGTCATTTATGGCTATGCCCGCCTGATCTGTTACTCGCCCGAGCTCGAGTTCGAAGCCGATATTCTCGAGAGTTACGAGGTTTTCGAGAACCGGATTTTCACGCTGCGCCTGCGCAAGGGGCACAAGTGGTCGGACGGTCATCCGTTTACCTCCGAGGACTTTCGCTACTACTGGGAAGATATCGCCCTGAATCCTGCACTCTCCAAGGGAGGGCCCAACAAGATATTCCTCGTCGAAGGCGAATTGCCGCAGGTCGAATTTCCGGACCCGTACACGGTACGATACAGCTGGTCCAAACCGAATCCTTACTTCCTGCCGGCGCTGGCCGGCGCGCGTCCGCTTTATATCTACAAGCCGGCGCATTACCTGCGCCAGTTCCACGCCTCTTACCAGAGTGAAGAAAAACTAAAACAGATGATGGAAGAAATGGGCAAGCGCAACTGGGCGGGTGTGCACGTCAGTCAAGATCGACCTTACAAGGCAACCAATCCGGACCTGCCCAGCCTGCAGCCCTGGGTCAATTCGACTTACCCGCCGTCGGACAGGTTTATTTTCAAGCGCAACCCCTATTACCATCGCGTGGACCAGAACGGCAGGCAGTTGCCGTATATCGATTCGATCGCGGTCAATATCGCTTCCAGCAAGCTGGTTCCGGCGAAAACCGGCGCCGACGAATCCGATCTGCAGGCGCGTTACCTGCGCATGGACAATTATACTTTTCTCAAAACCGCGGCTAAACGCAGCAATTTCGACGTGCGCCTGTGGCAAACCGCAAAAGGCGCCCATATGGCGTTGTATCCGAATCTCAATACCAACGATCCGGTGTATCGGGCATTGCTGCGTGACCTGCGTTTTCGACGCGCGCTGTCGCTGGCGATACACCGCTATGAAATAAACCAGGTCGTGTATTTCCGGCTGGTCGAGGAAAGCAACAACACGGTGCTGAGGGAAGGTCCGCTATACCGCCCAGAATACCAGAATGACTGGATAGAATTCGACCTCGCGACCGCCAACCGGCTGCTGGACGAGCTTGGACTGGAGCAGCGGGACGATCGTGGTGTGAGGCTGATGTCCGACGGGCGGCCGCTGGAGATCATGATCCAGACTGCCGGCGAGAGCACCGAGCAAACCGATGTGCTCGAACTGATACACGATAGCTGGCTGCGGGCCGGAATTAAGCTCTATAGCGTACCCTCGACGCGCGAGGTTTTTCGCAACCGTATATTTTCGGGCGAAGCGCTGATGTCGATCTGGTCGGGGCTGGCCAACGCAATTCCGACCGCTGAAAGCAGTCCCAAGGATCTGGCGCCGACCTCGAAATACCAGTACCAGTGGCCCAAGTGGGGCTCGTATTACGAGTCGAATGGCAAGAGTGGCGAAGCGCCCGATCTGCCGGCGGCACGCCGGCTGGTCGAACTGAACGATCAGTGGGCGAGGGCGCCTGGCCACGAGGAGCGTGTCGACATCTGGCACGAGATGCTTGAAATCAATCGCGAGCAAATGTTTACCATCGGTATCGTCAACCATGTGCCGCATCCGGTGGTCGTCAACAATTACCTGCATAACGTCCCGCAGAAAGGTTTCTACGACATTGCACCGGGCGCTTACTTCGGAATTTACAAGCCGGATACCTTCTGGTTCGACGAGGCCAGGCGCTGATGCTCCACTATATCCTGCGTCGCATATTGACGATGATTCCGACGCTATTGATTATCAGCATGCTGGTTTTTGTCATTATCCAGTTGCCACCCGGAGATTATCTCGAGAGCCATATTGCCGAGCTGCAAAGCCAGGGCGAATCGGTCGACGAGCAGAAAATCCAGTTTTTACGGGAACAGTATGGGCTCGACAAGCCCATGGTACAACAGTACTGGTATTGGCTAACCGGCATGCTGCAGGCGGATTTCGGCTATTCTTTCGAGTACGATCTGCCGGTGACCGAGGTCGTCGGAGACCGGCTGTTCCTGACTGTCCTTATCTCGATTGCAACCATCCTGTTTACCTGGGCGGTGGCGTTTCCAATCGGGATCTACTCCGCCACACATCAGTACAGCTGGGGCGACTACGGGCTCTCGACGCTGGGCTTCCTCGGTCTTGCCACGCCTAATTTCCTGCTGGCGCTGGTGATGCTGTATCTGGCCAACGTTTATTTCGGCACCAGCATCGGCGGTTTGATGGAACCGGAATACATCGATGCCCCGTGGAGCCTGGACAAGGTGTTATCGATTCTCGAACACCTGTGGATCCCGGTGGTCGTGATCGGCACCTCGGGCACGGCCGGCATGATTCGACGACTGCGCGCCAATTTGCTGGACGAGTTGCAGAAGCAGTATGTCACCACGGGGCGTGCCAAGGGGCTGCCACCGGGCAAGCTACTGCGAAAGTATCCGCTGCGCATCGCGCTCAATTTTTTCGTGGCCGATATCGGTAACCTGTTACCCACGGTTATTTCGGGCGCCGAGATCGTCGCGGTCGTCATGTCTTTGCCGACCACCGGCCCGATTCTGCTGAGCGCGCTGCAAAGCCAGGATATGTACCTGGCCGGCTCCTTCCTGATGTTTCTCGCGCTGCTGACGGTGTTCGGCGTGCTGGTCTCGGACATATTGCTGGCCCTGCTGGATCCCCGGATCCGGCTCGGTGGGAGCGCGAGTAAATGAGCGGGGAACATTTTGTATCGCGCGCACCGTTCGATCCGCACTCGATCGAGGCGCTGACGCCAGCGCAGGAGAAATACTACCTGGCCTCACAGTGGAAGCTGATGTGGTGGAAACTGAAACGCCATCGACTGGCCGTCATCTGCGGCGTTATCCTGGCGCTGAACTACGCCACCATCATGTTCAGCGAAGTGATTGCACCCTATAACCTGCATACCCGCAACACTGATTTCGTGTATTCACCGCCGCAATCGGTGCACTTATTTCACGAGGGTGAGTTCATCGGGCCTTTTGTCTATGGCAGAGGCTATGAGCTCGACATGGAATTGCTCAAACGCAATTACCCCGAGAACCGGGACGAGGTGCAGCCTTTGCGCTTCTTTTGCCAGGGCGATCCGTATCGCTTCTGGGGCCTGTTCGAAGCCCGGTTTCATCTGGTCTGCCCGCCGGAAAACGGCACTTTTTTCTTACTCGGTAGCGACCGGCTGGGACGGGACATGTTTTCGCGCATCACCTACGGTGCGCGTATCTCGTTGACCATCGGGCTGGTCGGCATCATGATCAGCTTCTTCTTCGGTATCGTTATCGGCGGCCTTGCGGGCTACTACGGCGGCTGGGTCGACGCTTCGGTGCAGCGCCTGATCGAAGTAATCCGCTCGTTTCCCGAGTTACCGTTGTGGATGGCTTTATCGGCGGTGCTGCCGGTCAACTGGAGCCCGATATTCATATTTTTTGGTATTACCGTAATCCTGGCGATGCTCGACTGGACCGGGCTGGCGCGGGCGGTGCGCTCGAAGCTGCTGTCCCTGCGCGAAGAGGACTATTGCGCCGCTGCCGAACTGATGGGTGCCAAACCGAGCCGTATTATCGGCCGCCATCTGTTGCCGGGATTCATGAGCCATTTAATAGCGTCGGCGACGCTGTCCGTACCGGCCATGATCCTCGGCGAAACCGCGTTGAGTTTCCTGGGTCTCGGCCTGAGGCCACCGGTAACCAGCTGGGGCGTGCTGTTGAACGAGGCGCAGAATATAAATGTGGTCGCGCTATATCCCTGGCTGCTGTATCCAGTGGTACCGGTGGTGCTTGTTATTCTGACCTTCAATTTCTTCGGCGACGGTTTACGCGACGCGGCTGATCCCTACAAGTAAGTCATGAGCGCGGGTTTTCAACGGCGTCGGTATTGCCCCTTATGCGGCTCCGAAGACGTCCAAACCCTTTGTGAACTTCCCTATGGCGAGCCGCCAATGGCGGATTTTCTCGAAACCTTCTACCACGGCCGAATCCCGTTGGAGCAGCTGGCTGTGCATTCCTATCGGGTGGCAGGTTGCCGGCGCTGTCACTTCATTTACCAGGATCCGATACTCGATAACGGCGGCATGCAGGCCCTGTACCAGGACTGGATCGACAACGAGCAGAGTCTGCGCAAGAAGCAGGGCGCCGGACCGAGCCTGTTCAAGCGTTACGCGAGCCAGATCCAGACCCTGCTGCGCATGCTGCCTGGTCGCGCGGATCGGCTGCGCTTACTCGAATACGGCATGGGCTGGGGCTACTGGAGCCGCATGGCGCAGGCCTACGGGCTCGACGTTACCGGTTTCGAACTATCCGACGAGCGCCGCGAGTACGCGCGCGCCATGGGCCTGAAAGTGATTACCGAACTGCCGCCGCCGGGAGAGCATTTCGATTGCCTTTATGCGAACCAGGTGTTCGAGCACCTGCCCGACCCGTTAGCGACGCTAGGGCAACTCTGTGCCCGCCTGGTATCGGGTGGGCTGGTATATATTCGCGTACCGGATGGTCGTGGCATTGCCGACAGGCTGCGGCGTCGGGGGTGGTCACCCGATCTGGATGCGATACATCCACTCGAGCACATCAATTGTTTTACCCGCAAAACGCTGATCGATCTCGCCACGGGCGCCGGGTTGCACCCGGTGCAGCCGCCGCTGCGGTTAAGCTGGGGTAGCCTGTCGAGCGGCATCAGGCGCGAGATTGCCGATCGCTACCTGACCACCCACCTGTTTTTCAGGCGTGACGATTAGCCTGGATATCGCAGTTACTCGGCGGTTAGCAGTTGCTGGAAATGCTCGTTGGAAGACTGCAATTCTTCGAAAGGACCCTGCTCGACAATTTTACCGCGTTCCATGACCATGACCGAATCGAACAACTCGGCCAGCTGTACCCGACCGAGGATCCAGAAAATGCCGCGAGAATCCATGATCTTACGAATATTCTGGATCAACTTGCGTTCGCTCGCGGTATCGAGGCCGCTGAGTGCCTCGTTGGCGATGAGCAGGTCGGGCGCCTTCAGCAGGGCACGCGCAACACCGAGTTTCTGGCGCTGGACCGAGGATAAGCGACCGCCGGCGACGCCGACTTCGTAATCGAGTCCGACCTGGATGATATCCTCGCGCAATCCGAGCGACTCCACCACGTCGGCAATCAACAAATTTATCTTCTGCTGCGCGTTAGCCTGGCCGTAGGCGAGCTTGCCGAACAGTATATTGTCCTGAATCGATATTTTCGGATTAAAACTTTCCTCGTTGAAAAACTCGATGCCGAGATCCTGGGTTTTCGAGGTCTCGTAAATGCGAGCGCGGGCCTCGAGAATGCGCTGCTGTATCGGTTCGGTGATGAGGCCGAGACGGTGACGCGCCACGATAAGCTTGAACGGGAGCGACATCAGCCTGTGCTTCTCGTCCTGGTTCAGATTTTCGAGCCCCTGTTGCCGGGTTTGCTGTAACAGCTTGTTGAACTCGGGCAGGTCATCGGCCGAAATAAAACTGAATTGCTCGAACAGCTCGCTGTCGGGCTCGACGTCGGAAAACAGATCCAGCATGATTTCGGTGATCTGCGCGCCGGCCTCGAGGAAGGTCTGACTCAATCCGGTACTCTCGAGTAACTCGCGAATCACCGGTTGCTCGAGCGGACGCTCGGTATCGATCTTGTCGCCGTATACCGTTCCGAACAGCAGGTTTTCCGATACCGTCATGTTCAGGTTGTATTTCTCATGATCGAACGGTTCGACCAGCCTGGCGACACCTGGCTCGGTGAATTGGTGACGCAACTGCTGGCGTGCCTGCATGACGCGCTCCGCAAGATCGCCGTGCCGCGACTGATCGACGATGGAGAGCAGGCCGAACTGATAGATTTCCTCGTCGAGATCGACAGCCTGCAGTATTGCGATAATACGGGCGACGAGTTCCTGCTGGCTGTTCAAACCGATTGCAGCATAATCGATCCAGTCGTCGTCGTAGCGGTTGGGTGAATTGCCCGCCAGTTCGGCCAAATGGCGTTCGTGCGCTAAGGTCTTGTCCTCCTCTTCCTCGGGCGCCTTCTTCACCGGCTGGTGCTTTAGCGAATAGCACAGGTTATCGAAGACGGAGCCGTTGAACATGAACGACGAGGGCCCGACATAACCGAGCCGCTTGCCGGTGATCGATTCCGGCAGTTCCTGCATTTTCGAATCGCCGATGGTCAGATTGCCCGAGCTCGGGACGATAAGTCTCGAAATCAGGCCGGCGAGTTCGTCCCTGCCGCTATTGCCGAGGCCGACCGCGGCGCAATGCTGGTCGATGGGAAACCTGAAGCTGGCACCGTCGATGCTGTAATAGAGCCCGTCCTCGCTGTAGCGGAGATTGTTAGCCTGTATTTCGCGCCCGGGCAGCGCCAGCGATTCGGGCTGCTTATCGAGAATATCGGTTTCGATCAGGTTCTGTGGATCGAACTGCGCAATCACCTGGGTATACTTGACCTTGATGTCTTCCTTGCGCTGGTAGTAACGCAACAACTCCTTCCACGGGCCGGACAGGTCCTTGTAGGCCACCAGCACCGCCACCATCGAGCCGATCGAGAGATCGCCGCGCAGGACAAAATAGCCGCCGACCGAGTAAAAAAAGAATGGCGTCAACTGGGCGATAAAGTTGTTCAGGAACTTGATGAAAAACTTGCGCTTGTAGATGTCGAAACGAATCAGGTAAATCTTGCCCAGGCGCTGGCTGATGTGGGCGCGTTCGTAATGGCTGGTATCGTTGGCATGCACGTCACTGATGCCGGAAACCGTCTCACCGATGCGTCCGGACAGGTTGCGCGCGGTCGCCACGCGCTCCTTGGACAGCTCGTTGACGCGTTTCTGCAGTCGCGGAATAACGTATAACTGAAACGGGTAGAGCGATATCGCGGCCAGGCCGAGCAACAGGTCCTGTTGAAAGATGAAGAACAGGTAGGTGATCAGAGTGCCGCCCTGGAATACCGGCAGGGTAAAGGATTCGCCGATAAACTCCCCCATCGGTTCGGTCTCGGCGGTAATCATCGGAATTAGCTCGCCGGCCGAGACTCGCTTGAAGTGAGGCATTGGGAACCGCAGGATGCGGGTGTAAAGCTCGTATCGCAATCGGCGTAGCAGCCGCTCGCCGAGTGCGCCGCGATACACGTTTAACAGGTACTTCAACAAGCCGCTGCCGAGTACCACCAACAGGAACGCAAAACTGAAGAACATCAGGAAACCGAGGCGATCCAGTTCATACCCGAACAGGTCTTGCGGTATGTCGGCACCTTCGAGCAGGTTAATGATTTTCTTGGGTAGCTCGAGATTTATGTAAACCAGCGGCAGGGTAGCCAACGACAGGATAATCAGACCGATCTGGTCTCTCTTGCTGTGATTCAGTATGTACCTGTATAACGATGGTTCCATAGATTTCGAGTTTTGATCCTGATTTTTGCTATTGCTACAGCAACGCTCCTCGCTAGCACGGCGCTCTGGGCCAGTGTACTATCGCCCATCATTCGATTTATATCAAATACCGTCTATGCCACCCCGAATCGCAGTTGTTCTAAAGGGATATCCGCGCCTGTCGGAAACATTCATTGCACAGGAGATAAGGGCGCTGGAACTGCGTGGCTTCGAGCTTTGCATATTCTCGCTGCGTCGCCCCTACGACCCGGCAACGCATCCGATACACGCCGAGATCGAGGCCCCGGTTTACTATCTACCGGAGTACGTGCACGACGATGTGGCACGAGTGCTGCGGGCTTTTTTGCGCAACGTCTGGAAGCCGGGGTTCTGGAAGGCCCTGGGTTACTTCCTGCGCGATCTGTGGCGCGATCCGACCCGCAACCGGATGCGACGCTTTGCGCAGGCGCAGGTGCTGGCCCGCGAAGCGCCGGCTACGGTGCGGCATTACTATACGCATTTCATGCATACCCCGGCTTCGGTCAGTTACTACGCCGCCATGATTAGCCATCGGTCGTGGAGTATTTCGGCACATGCCAAGGACATCTGGACGATTCCAGCCTGGGAAATCCGTGAAAAGCTGCGCAGCGCCGACTGGGCGGTTACCTGTACCGCTGCCAACGATTGCTATTTGTCGCAACTCGGTGGCGAAGCAAGGGTGGAGCTGCTTTATCACGGGCTCGATTTTAGCCGTTTCGATCAGCCGCATCTCGACGCATCGCTGCGAGATGGCAGCACCACCGAAAGCGCGGTTCGCCTGATAAGCGTCGGCCGCGCGGTCGATAAGAAGGGCTACGAATACCTGCTGCCAGCGCTGGCAGCCCTGCCGCAGACGCTGCATTGGCGATTTGTCCACATCGGCGGCGGTGAACTGCTGCCGCAGCTGCAGCATCAGGCAAAAGAGCTCGGTATCGATAGCCGTATCGAATGGCTGGGGGCGTTACCGCAGACCGAGGTGCTGGCGCGCTATCGTGATGCCGACCTGTTCGTGCTGCCGAGCAAAATTTCGGATGACGGCGATCGCGACGGATTGCCGAACGTGCTAATGGAGGCGCAAAGCCAGCAACTGGCCTGTCTGTCGACTCGCGTTTCGGGTATTCCCGAACTCGTTATCCATGCCGAAACCGGTTGGCTGGTCGAGCAAAAAGATAGCTCGGCGCTGGCCCAGGCGCTGGAAACCCTGATGCGCGAACCGGAGCTGCGCCAACGGCTGGGTCAGGCGGGATTCGAACGGGTGCGTCGGCATTTCTCGATGGACCGCGGAATCGATACCCTGGCCGAGCGTTTACGGCAATCGTTGGCGCGGGACTGATAGCGTGAAGCTCGCTCTTTTACGTCATGGCGTTACCGACTGGAATCTCGAGAAACGGGTGCAGGGCCAGATCGATCGACCACTGAGCCGGCTTGGACGGCAACAGCTTGCCGAACTGGCTTTACCACCCTCACTCGCTGCTTACCGCTGGTACTGCAGTCCGTTGCTGCGCGCCAGGCAGACTGCCGAATTGCTCGGATTGAAAGACGTGCTGCTGGAACCTGCCCTGATCGAGATGAACTGGGGCGACTGGGAAGGGAAGATTCTGAAACCGCTGCGCCGGAAGCTGGGCGATTCGATGCGCGATAACGAATCTCGCGGGCGCGATTTCCGTCCTCCGGGAGGCGAGAGCCCACGCCAGGTGCAGAGTCGACTTCGACCCTGGTTGCGCCAGGTCGCCGCGTCCGAACGCGATAGCGCGGCGGTAGTGCACAAGGGCATTATTCGCTGCATCTACGCGCTTGCCAGCGGTTGGGACATGCGCGGCGAGTCGCCGGTCGATTTCGCCTGGGATGCGATTCACCAGTTCGAACTGACTCCTGACGGAGAATTGTGCGACAGCTACCAGGCCATACCCCTGGTCAAGATCTAAGTTCCTGGTGGACCAATCATCGCAATAAAGGTTCTCGCAGAGGCGCTGAGTACGCAGAGGTCGCGGAGAAGAGCGGGTAATTCCCGGGGACTCTGGCACTTGGGGCCTGTTTCAGAATACCAACCTTGTCATACTACGGGATTAACTTATTGTCCTCCGCGCTCGCCGCGTCCTCTGCGCCTCTGCGAGAAACGTCCCTGGGACGCCATATATCGCGGGCGTCGATGAAATCTGCGGCGGGATGCGCGCTCAGGAACTGCAGCAGATTATCGAGGAAGCGCCAGGTGGCGTCGTTTTGCACCATGTGATGGCTCAGGATGCCGCTGGGTTCGTCGATATCGCGGTAACCGCTGCGCCGGGCGACGAGGTGTTGTACCAGTATCGCAATAGCGGGATAGACGCCCAGAAAACCACTGTCGTGGCGCCAGTTAATCGGATCCAGGTGAGTGTTGACCTGCAGCAAACCAGGAGCCGGGTAGGCAGCACGGCGCGCTTTCATGGTCGATATCCCGCTGAAGCCAAGCTCCGGCAAGGCTTCGATCGCCGCGCCGTCGATTCGGTTCCAGGGCGGAACCAGGGCCGCAACGAAACACTCGCCGAATTCCAGCGCCAGCGTTTGCCGGCCGAGCCTGAGTTCGCTCGCGATTCGGTCGCCTGGAAGGCGGCCGCCAAGCTCGAGTTTACGCTGACCCGCCGCGGCATGATTGGCGTGCGCGTAGCCGTGTTGTAGCACTGTTATCAGGCCCTGGTTTTTCAGACTGTCAACCAGTCCGGGTTGCAGCCTGGCCGGAATCACTGCAAGCGCCAGCGGAACCTGCCGCTCCTCGGCCAATTGCAGCAGCCGATCGAGTGCCTCGCTGCTATCGCTGGCGTCATCGTCACGCCACCAGAATTGCGCTCGCAATCCCGCGTTCGACCATCGATCCAGTTCGCGGCCCAGCCATTGCCAGGCTTGCTGGGATAACGGATCCTGGCTCATGCAGCGGCTGCCTCGAGCCATTTCTCGATCATCATCGCACTGTTGGCCGCACCGTCGAGATCGACCACGAACGAGGTATCGAGATCGAGTGCGGTGTCGACTGCTCCTGCCAGCCTGGTCGCCGATAGTTGATCCGATTCGAGCATGACCAGGCGACCCCGATCCTGCAGTCGCCGTGCTCTCAGCAATTGCTCGATTTCGTTCGCCTCGGTAAAAGGCACGACCACCGCGGCGGCGCGGCTGCCGAGGATATCGGTAATCGTGTTGTAACCGGCCTGCGAGATCGACAGGCTGGCCTGTTGCATCAGGCTGCTGAAATCATCGCGGTTTCGCTCGACGGTAAAATCGAGCCCGGCCTGCCGGCGCAGTCGCTGGAACACCGCCTCATCGATGGTGGGGCTCACCAGGATGCGCCAGTGACGATGGCTGAGTCGGGTTCGCGGCCGCGCCGCGATGGCGGCTTCCAGCAGCGCAAGGCCCGTATCGCTGCCGCCGGCGGACACCAGTACGTCTCCGCTATACCCGGATTCCATCGCTGTTTTTGCCCTGGCCTGGCAGATGTATCCACTGTAGGACAGCTTATGCTGAATTCTGTGCGCGTCCGCAAAACTGTCCTCCAGCCTGGCCAGCGCCGGGTCCCCGTGCACCAGAACGTGGTCGTAGCGGGTTTCGATCAGGTCGCAGATCTCGCGGTTACGTCCGGGCTTGGTCTTGGGCTGCAGGATGTCCCGGATCGATGAAACGATTTGCAGGCATTGGCGGCTGTCACGAGCACGCTGCAGCAACGGGATGAGTTCGAATCGCATCATGCGCCGGCCGAACGGGAAGGTTTCGGTGATCAAAACCTGCGGTGAAAGCTGGTCGAACAGCTCCAGCAGTTGCTGGCGGCGATGGTCGCGCCAGGTCTCGTCGATGTCGTCGCCATTGGCGTCGAGCAGGTGGCTGAAACTCGCGTCGGCGCTGTAGGTTGGCGGCAGCTGGTGCAGGGTTACGCCTGGCATACCCGGGCCGCTCACCGGCATACCGCCGGAAACCAGGTCAACCCGAAATTTGCGCTGCGTCAGCGCGATGGACAGTTGTTGCGCGCGCCGGAAATGCCCGACACCCAGCAAGTGCTGAACATAGATCATGACGCGCTGGGTCGGACCGCTCGACAATGCTGGATTCAGGCTCTTCTGCTTTCCTGCCCGGCTGGCTCGAGATAATCGCGCACCATGTCAGCGATTTTCTCGTGTCCGGCAAGCAATCCCGGTATCTTTCTGACTGACGGCTTCGCCTGCTGCGGTAAGGCCCGCAACGCGGCTGCCATTTGCAGCGGGTCGCGCTCGCCCGCCGGGTCCAGCATGTTTGCCAGCCCGAGCTTGACCGCGCGCTCGGCGCGAATCAGCTGTTCCTGCCGGGGAACCGAGCGCGGAATAATCAACGCCGGCTTATCCAGCGTCAGAATTTCGCAAAAAGTGTTATAGCCGCCCATCGCGACAATGCCGATCGCTTTTTCCATCAGCAGCTCGATGTGGCTGTCGAAGGTCAGAATTTCGAGCTTTTCGTGCGCGTCGCAGCGGTCGTGAAACTCTTGCTGCTCGGCTGGCGGCATGAAAGGCCCAGTGACAATTACGGCGCGATGGGGTTGCTGCGGGTCGGCCTCGAAGGCGCGGATCACCCAGTCGACCATTTCGACGCCATCGCCGCCACCGCCGGCGGTCGCCAGTATAAACGGCTCGTCCAGATTAATCGGTGGCACCCAGTTGCGATCGCTTGGAATTTCACGATCGAGGTAACCCGTAAAGGATAATTTACGGGTGATCGTCTCGGGTAGCCCCAGGCCCTCCACCGGGCTGCCCATATCGCTTGGGCCGTAAACCCAGATGTCGTGATAAAGATTTTCCAGCACCGATGCCACCTGCTTGCGCTCCCATTCGGCCTTCAGCTTGGTGGGCTCATCCATGATATCGCGCAATCCAAGTATGTTGACGGTGCCGCGTTGCTGCAGCATTTCGAGGGTGCTGGTTACCTCGCCCTGCAATCCGGTGGGTTCCTTGTCGACAATAAACAGGTCCGGTTTGAAGGTGGTCGCCGTGTGGTAAATGATAGATTCGCGCATTTGCAGGGTTTGCTCGAGATCGATGTGCAAACCCAGCGAAGTATAGGCCCCGTCTTTCAGCTTGATTACGCCGGGAATGCGCACGAAGTCGACCCTTGCCTTGAAGTCGAAACTGCCGATAATCGGCGAACCTGACAGGATCAGTATCGATAAACCCTTGTAGCGGGCTACCAGCGAATGGGCAATAGAGCGACAACGGCGTAAATGCCCGAGTCCAAATGAATCGTGGCTATAAATCAGAACTCTGGATTGGTCCAGCCTGTCTGTCATTTCACTGGTATCTGGTCGTGCACAACGGGCAGACTACACTGAAATCGTCCGAAACGCACTGCCTCCAAGCAGATTTACAGCCCCTGGTTGGAATTATTGACAATCGCTCCTGTCCTAGTCTCATAATGCCTGACCACGCTGCTGGAGCCTTTGTTGAACAATAAATTGACGAACCGGGATTCGGCGACCTATCGGTTCCTGGTGGGAGCCAAACACCGGGATATCGCCTTGCCCGCGCGGTTGCTGCGTTCGATTCAGGATCAGCAGGAGCGCAGCGAGGTTCTGATCAGTATTATTCAGCTGGTGATCGTGTCCATCTTCGGCCTGCTGTACGCGATCGCGCCCAAAACGTTTTCGCAGGACGCCGATTTTGCCCCGGTACCCTGGGTGCTGTCGCTGTACCTGGTCTTCAGCCTGATCCGGTTTTACCTGGCGGTGAACCGCAGGCTGCCGGACTGGATGCTGTACCTGTCCTCGGTCGTCGATATTGCGCTGCTGCTCGGTCTGATCTGGAGTTTCCACCTGCAGTACGAACAGCCGCCTTCGTTTTACCTCAAGGCGCCAACGCTGCTCTACCTGTTTATCTTCATTGCCATCAGGGCGCTGCACTTTGATCCCCGGTTCGTGATTTCGACCGGAATCAGCGCCGCGCTGGGCTGGGTTTTAATGGTTGTTTACGTCATGTTCAGCGATCCCGCGGACAGTATGATTACCCGTAATTATGTCGAATACATGACTTCCAACAGCGTCCTGATCGGTGCCGAATTCGACAAGGTGGTTTCCATTCTGATGGTAACCGGGGTGCTGGCGCTGGCGCTGCACCGAGCGCGCAACCTGCTGGTCGAATCTGTCATCGAGGGCAGTGCCGCACGCGATTTGTCGCGCTTCGTGCCGCAGGAGGTGGCGCAAAAGGTAATCCAGTCGGAGGAGGGTGCGATAACCGGCAAGGGCGAGGTCAACGTGTGCACCATATTGTTTACCGATATCGAGGGTTTTACCGCGATTAGTGAAACCATGACCCCGGAACAGTTGATCGAGGCGTTAAATCACTATTTCAGCCTGATTGCCGAACCCATCGCGAGGTACGGCGGCGTGATCAGCCAGTTCCAGGGCGATGCCGTGCTGGCGACTTTTAACGTCCCCAAGCCGGATAAGGATCACGCCAGCAATGCGCTGCACGCCGCGCTTGAGATTCAGTCGGTACTGGATGGCGTTACCTTCGGGCCTGGCATCGCGTTCAATACGCGCGTCGGGATTAATACCGGCCCGGTGGTCGGCGGCCTGGTCGGCTCGGGGGACCGGGTCGGCTATACCGTGCATGGCGACAATGTCAATCTGACCGCGCGCCTGGAGCAGCTCAACAAGGACTACGGCACTCGCATAATCGTGGCCGACAGCACGCTGGAACAGGTTCCGCCGGGATCGTTTGAATTCCGCGAACTGGGTGAAGTCTCGGTGCGGGGTCTGAACCGGCCGGTCAGAATTTACACGCTCGATTAGTCGAGCGGCTGATGATTCCGAATACCGGCGTTATTGTTGCTGTTTGATTAACTCGAAGTAACGGGCAAGATTAGCGCGCGCCTGCGATTCCAGACGTTTCGCAAAAAAATCGGACTGGTAGAAATGCTCTTTCGCCAGCAGGCAATTCTGAAAGTTGGTCTTGCGGCGGAAATACTCGGCATCGCTCAAGTCGGCGCTCTCGAGGCGCAAGTTCTGACTGTCCCGCAGAAATTCCTCCCAGGACAGACCGAAACTCGACAAGTCGATATCGACCATAAAAGCGGCATCACTGTCTTCCAGCGAACTGCCGTCGTGCAGGGTTGCCATGATCAATCTTTTTACCAGTCCCCGGATTGCCTCGTCGTGCATCCCAGCGGAAAAATCGAGGTAGAGTTCGGCGCTGCGTGCTTCGTTGTCCGGGCTTCCCGGTTCGAAAACAACGTCGTGAAACCAGACCGCCAGTTCGAGAGCATCGGGATTGCTGGCAAGCGATTTGCACTGATCGAACATGGCCATGCATTGTTCGATATGCGTTAACGTGTGGTAATGACGCTGGGGTTCGTCATAACCCTCTACCAGGCGTTGATGGATCTTCTCGCTGTCGTCGGGCGCGCCCTCGACCAGGCAGCGTTGCCAAAGCGCGCGGAAACGGTCAGGGCCGCGGATTTCTCCAACTGCTGCCGGCGACATCAAGCATTATCCTGCTGACTGAGTTGTTTTTGCAGAAGTTCGACCCGCGCATGCGACTGGCTGAGCTTATTGCTTAGCATACGAATCACGTCGAGCGCGACATCCGCATTCTCGCGCAACATTCTGAAAAACATGTCGCCGGTAATTTTCATCGCACGCAGGTTGCCGCGGGTTATCAGCGTGGCATTACGCGGTGCGTTGTTGAGCAGGCCGAGTTCGCCGATGAGTTGATTCTGAGACAGGGTACCCGTAACCACGGG
>JAACFA010000233.1 GCA_009937625.1 Gammaproteobacteria bacterium
TGCGCTCGTTATTCATGTTCGCGACGACGGTATTGTTTTTTATCGGCATTCATATTTTGCCGTTGACGACGGCGGCGACGATCATGTTCCTGTCGCCGATTATCGTAACCATGCTATCCATTCCCCTGCTCGGAGAAAGGGTCGGCCTGCGTCGCTGGATCGGAATCGCGATTGGTTTTGTCGGCGCGCTGGTGGTCATGCGTCCGGGCAGTGACAGCCTGCAGCTAAGCATCCTGGTCGTGCTCGCGGCAGCTTTTACCCACGCGCTGTACCAGGTGTTTACCCGGAAGTTACGCAGCCGGGACGGACCGATTACCTCGCTGTTTTACACCGCTGTCGTCGGCGCTGCGGTTTCTTCGGTGATTGCGCCATTTTACTGGCAACCGGTGGCGGCACTCGACTGGTTGTTGTTCGTGTTTGCCGGCCTTGCGGGATGTATCGGTCACCTGTGTTTGATTCGGGCGTTTCGTACGGCACCCGCCTCGGTCGTTGCGCCATTCAGCTACAGCTCCCTGCTGTGGGCAACGCTGTTCGGGTTCGTTTTGTTTGGCAATTTGCCCGATGGCTGGACCCTGGCCGGCGCGGCCCTGATTATCGGCAGCGGCCTGTACATTTTCCACCGCGAACACCGGTTGAAATCCGGGAGCACCCGTTAACGGAAAACCGGGACAGATTTATTTAATCGTTATCGTTGACTTATAAATAGATCTGTCCCAATTTCCCGTGGGAATTAAAGTATGACACCGCCGCTCAGCTTGTTATTGCAGCCGTTGACGGATCCAATCCTGGAAAGCCCTGACGTAGTGCTCCTCGGGCATCAGCACCCCCTGCTCGAAGGGTAGCGCCTGCAGCCCTCGCTGGTTAAGTTCGGATGCCTCGGCATCTTGCAGCATAACCAGCTTCGTGAATTCGGTGACGTCGTCGAGATCGAAGTTTTCCGCTGCCAGCGAGTCGGGTGGAAACAGCCATTCGACCTCGAGCGCGGTCTCCTCGGGGCCGAGCGGCAGGATGCGCACCGTGCGCATGTAGTCCACGTGCGCGGCGATGAACACCGACGGCAGACTGACGAAGTAACTCTGTCCGCGCGCGGTTTCCTCGTCGCTCAGGCCGTCGAAGCGGACGCCGCCGGCGCGGCCGCTGGTAGACCAGGTTTCAGCGCCGCCGCGCAGGCCGCCGCGGAACTTAGGGTCGTTGTCGTCCTGATGTAGCGCCCAGTTCGGTTCGTCACGGAAATACGAAATGCGGCGGCCGTAAATCGGCACCAGCTCGCACAGCTCCGGGTGAATGTTGGGGCAGTGCAGGCACTCGTTGAAGTTTTCCCAGAATACTTTCCAGTTGCACGCCATGGTCTTGTGCCAGCGGTGGCCGACGACGAGCCCGGCCATCGGCCAGTTTTCGATGCGGTCGTTGCCGCGGACGAAACCTTCTTCGAACGCCGGCGGGTCCGACGCCAGCGAAACGAAGACACCGCCGCGCCATTCGCGCACCGCGACCTCGTACAGCGGGTAGTCCGCCTTATCGAAGTCGGCCGCCTCGGCATGCGAGCTGGTCGCGAGCAGACGCCCGTCGAGCGCGTAAGACCATTGGTGGTACGGGCAGACGATCAGCTTGTTTTTCAACCGGCCTTCGGCTTCGGTGCACAGCGCCGAACCGCGATGCCGGCAACTATTGTGGAAGGCATGCAGCATCCCATCGTGATCGCGCACCAGCAGGATGCTCTGGCAGCCGATGTCGAAGCGGCGAAAACTGCGCGCCTCGGCGAGGCTGCTCGCGTGACAGACGTAGAGCCAGTCGCGGTAAAAAATCCGCTCGAGCTCGGTCTCGTAATGCCCGCGCTCGAAATACCAGCTCGCCGGCAGCGAAGGCTCGGCGCGGTCGAGACCATCAAAATCTTCGCCGCCGGCGAGCTTTCGGATCGGCTTTTTATCGTCGGGCATCAGCCGAGATGCCTTGCGAAAAATTCGAGCGTACGCGACCAGGCGAGCTCGGCGGCGGCTTTGTTGTAACGCCCGGTGGAATCGTTGTGAAAGCCGTGTTGCGCGCCGGGGTAGATAAACGCCTGGTAGTCGACGTTTTTCTCCTGCAGCAGTTTTTCGTAATCAGGCCAGGTGGCGTTGACGCGCTGGTCGTTCTCGGCGAACTGCAGCATCAGCGGACCGCGGACGTTACCGACGATATCGGGCTTCGCCGGCGTGCCGTAAAACGGCACCGCGGCGTCGATCAGGTCGGGCAGGGTGGCGGCGAGCATGTTGGTGATGTAACCGCCGAAACAGAAGCCGACCACGCCGAGCTTGCCGTTACTGAACGCGTGATCGTGCAGGTAGTTCGCCGCGGCGATGAAATCCTGCTCGATGTGATAACGTTCGAGCGAGCGCTGCATCTCCTTGCCGTCGTCGTCGTTGCCCGGGTAGCCGCCGAGCGAATGGAGCGCATCGGGCGCAAAAGCGAGGTAACCCTGTTTGGCGAGCCGCCGCGCGACATCGGCGATATAGGGATTGAGGCCGCGGTTCTCGTGCGCCACCAGCACTGC
The DNA here is from genome assembly GCA_009937625.1 of Gammaproteobacteria bacterium. Lineage (GTDB taxonomy): Bacteria > Pseudomonadota > Gammaproteobacteria. The sequence goes on from JAACFA010000233.1 coordinate 2,531, forward strand.
TGGCACTTCGTCTTGCCGCTTGCGCGGCTGCACCAGGTAACCGCGGCCCTCACCGTGGCCGTCGGGGGATTCGAAGGTTTCGTAGCTCGCGCGGATATCGGAGTCGTTGAAAGAGACCTGTTCCGCGAGCGCATAGTTCGGCAGCAGCGCGCCGCTCAACAGGCTCATGCTCAGGCCCGCGCCGGTCAGCGTCGCCAGCCGCGCCATGAAGGTGCGCCGGTCGATGTCGCCGTGCGCGTATTCGTCGTACCAGTCGAATGCCTGCTGGGGGATTTCGATGTTGTTTTTTTCGGTCATCTCGGCCTCCTCGGTCGTGCATTGTCGGCACAATCATACGCCCGTAATCGGATTCCGCGCCAGCGGTTTTTGACGCCCGAAGCTGCGGTCTTGCGGGCTTTTTGGCGATCGTTTATTCCGATCGTTACGATCAAAAAATATCGGTCGTCTCCGAACGAGAATGGCCGACACTACAGCTATCAGAATTCGCGAAAGGAGTCGATCGCGTGCACGTCAGATATCCGCTTTGGTTGCAAACCGCGCAGCAACGCCCGGACGCAAAAGTGTTCGCGACGCTGTTTGCGGTCGAGTCCTGCGCGCGGGCGCTGCTGTCAACGGTAATCACCGTGCAGGCGCTGCATCTGCTCGGTAATGCGCGCGATGTCAGCCTGCTGTTTGCCGTGGTCGGGTTGGCCGGGTTGGTGGCGAGCTTTTCGATTCCGGCGTTGATTCGGCGTCTGAGCAGGCGCCGGGTGTACACCCTGGGCGGCCTGCTGATTCTCGGCGCCGCGACCGCGTTCGCCACGGTCGATGTCATCGGGCAGGTGGCCGGCATGCTGCTCAGGGTTTACGGGGTCGCCTGTCTGAACATCACGCTGAGTCTTTACATCCTGCAGTATATCCGCCGCATGGAGTTTGCCGATTGCGAGTCGCGCCGCATGCAGTACAGCGCCATCGCCTGGGTTGCCGGCCCGGCGCTAGGCGTTTACCTCTACGAGCGCCTTGCCCCCGTGGTTCCGTTTGCCGTGAGCGGCGTCATGTCGCTGTTGTTGCTGGCAGTTTTCTGGATCTTGCGGCTCAGCGAGCAGCCGGCGATCGCCGCACCGGCCGAGCGCTCGCGCCGCGGCCCGCTGCGCGTTATCGGACGATTTATCGCCCAGCCGCGCCTGCGCCTGGCCTGGAGCATCGTGTTTACACGTTCCTGGTGGTGGGTATTCTTTTTCATCTACACACCGGTATACGCAGTGCAGCAGGGGCTTGGCGAACTGGCCGGTGCGCTGGTGATTTCCGCCGGCAACGCGCTGTTGTTCCTGGCGCCCTGGTTCGCCGGTTTCGCGCGGCGTCACGGCGTGCGCGCGGTGCTGCGTTACGGCTACCTGCTGTGCGGTGTCTTCACGCTGGTTGCAGCGGCCCTGTTCCAAACGCCGGCACTTGCGCCCCTGTTCCAAACGCCGGCACTTGCGCTTGCGGCGCTGGTCGCGGCGACCATCGGCACTGTGATGCTCGACGCCGTCGGCAACGTCGCCTTTCTCGCCGCGGTGCGGCCGCGCGAGCGCGAGGAAATGACAACCGTTTTCCGTACCTACCTGGATGCGGCCGAACTGCTGCCGCCGGCGCTGTTCGCGCTGGTGCTGTCGTTTTTCGATTTGCAGGTCATTTATTTCCTGCAGGGCCTGGTCATGCTCGGCATGCTCGGTCTGCTCGGCTACCTGCCCGCGAGCCTCGGCAAAACCCGTATCCGCCTGGCGCCGGAGGGCGAATTGCCTGGCGGTGAAGCGGTGAGTCCGGATCCGGTCGCCTCGCCGATTCCGGCGCCCAGCGAAACCTGACACCGATTCGGCCTGCGCGGAAATGCGGGGAAAAGTCATATGTTCCAACAGGGGCGACCCGAAAGGTAATCCGGGGACACAATGCTTATTTGTACACCGCGAAATACGTAATTTGTCCCCGGATTTCCAGGCTAGCGCCTGTCCGCGTCAGGCGCCACGGGCGTTGCTTTCGTATATATCCATGACCGATTTGAGTTCATTGTAGATGAACTCTCGTTCAGGCGGGCTGAGCCCGGCCAGGTTTTCCGGCACTTCGTTCCTGTCCAGCGCGTAGAGCAGCCTGTTCACCGCGATACAGCCTTCTCCCGCCAGTTCCTCGATGCGGGCTTCCAGTTTTTGCTGGTCCAGGTTGCCGGGGGTGGCGGGGCACACGGCGGTCGGGAAGGTTTCCGCGCCGATCCAGAAGTCCAGACCCCGCTCGAGAAATTCCCGGTAGTTCAGGTAATGCGTTCCGTCGCAGGAAAAATTCAGCGACACCGCTCCCTTGACGAGGTTCAGCGAGGCATTGCGCAGATAGATGGTTTCATCGGCGAAACGAAGCGCCTTGAACTGCTGCAAAATGGGGGCAATGGCGGACTCCGGCACGACATTTCGCTCGAAGTACGGGCGCTGCGGATAAGCGAGACAGATACTGGTATCGGCCAGCTCGTCCATCGACAGCAGGCGATAAACGTAAGGGTCGTCGATATGCCAGACGTTGGAGCGGCTGCTGGAAAAATGAATGTGCATGTGGAACACGCCATGGTCGATCATCAGGGCTTCGTGCAAGGAAAGTACGTGATCGATGTTTTCGTCCATCAGGCTGGTGGTGCGCTGCTGCTGGAACAGCCCGGAGCGAATCGCCGGGTCGCCCTTGATCTGGCGCCACTGGCTGGGCTCCTCGTAGAGCACTTCCGTGTGCGGCAGTTCGCGTAAATCGAAATCCACGCCGAGAAAACCGATACGCTTGCCGTCGGCATCGACGATCGCCTGGATGGCGGTCAGGGACGGGCGTTTCTTGTTGCGGCTGATGTAGGCTTCGGACAAATCGAACACCAGCGCCGGATCGCGCATCGCCGCAAGCATGTAGGGTCGTTGCGAGCGATCCCGGTTGAACGCTTCCGAGTCGGCGCCGTAACGGTTGATGGTCGAGCTGATTTGCACCGCGGCGCTATCGAGCACGTAGACATACTTGCAGTCATCGATCTGGCGAAAAATCTCCTGCAGCCGGGCATCGAGCTTTTCCCGATCCTCGAGGAACGGGGGAAGCTCGCTGGCGTGCCGCGCGAGCTCGGCCGCGAGCAGGTCGTGCAATACGGCGCGTTGCGCGGCGATGGAGCGTCTGAGATTGATTGACATCGCGTTTCTCCGACCCGGTAACGCCTTGAGTTTATTCGATCCCGCATTGACGGCATATAGCTCTAAAGTTATGGAGGCAAAACTCTTTTGCAGTGCCTGGACTTGAGTCATTCCCGCGTAAGCGGGAATCTTGTCACCGTCCCGTCATTGCAGGACCGATGCCTCGAACCGCCCCGCTTGTGCGGGGATGACGACTATTGCTATTCGGGAATACTGATCCCCGAATTCCTCCGGTTCTGTTAACGCGGGTTCGCGGTGGCGGTTACATCCGCGTAGTCCGCAGACCGGTATGGCACGAACTGGTCTGCGAGCCAGTTCTTGCGGTGTTTCTCCAGGCCCATGTCGTCCATAAGGTCGTCGATATACGGCATCTGGTGCAGGTTAAGTATTTGCGATCGGTTCGGCCGTTCGCTGACGAAGGCGCGGTTCCATGCCTTGAGCGCATCGATTTCGGCGAACTGATCCTCGGCGGAGGGCGAGGTAAATTCACCTATCAATAGGCGTGCCAACCAGGTCGATTGCATCGCGTAGAGGGTCGCGCTGTTGATTCCCTGGACACCACCGACGAAGGCGAACCCGGGCAGCGCCGGGTGGAGCATGTGGCGGTAGAGGTGTATGCCGTCCTGGTCGTAAATTTTTTCCAGCAATTCGGCCGGCAGGAACGAATAATCGTGGCGCCAGCCGGTCGCGCAAAGGACGAGGTCGGCTGGCAGAAATTCACCATTGGTAAGGCGAATACCATTTTTTTCGAACGACTCGATCTCGGATTTGTACGAGGTGATCCTGCCTTCGCCGACGAGACGGAAAAACCGCGGTGGTGCGACGTAAAGATTGGTGAACAGGTCCAACTTGATCGGGCGATCGGGTTCTAGATTGCGCTGTTTCAGCCGGAACTGGGCGCTCAGCAGTACCTCGAAAAACTTCCAGAAAAAATTAACGCCGCCCTGTAGCTTGCCGTGCAGAAGCCGCGCGGTTTTTCCGGGACGTATCCACGGCGGCGCGAAGTGGGTTGGCCAGCGCGCGAACAGCAGTACGTGGTTGCGAATCAGGCCGAGGATCTTTTCCGGCACCGGCCAGCGGATCGAGCGGTGCAGCACGGTCAGGCTGTCGGTCTCGTCGACGATGTCGACTGCGATATCCATCGCCGAGCGGCTGAAACCGATGATAACGACTTTCTTGCCGGCGACCTGGGCGCCGTCGCGGAATTCGCTCGAATGAATCACCTGGCCTTCGAAGGCCTCCTGCCCTGGCCAGTCCGGAATCTTTTTCAGGTTGAACATGCCGGGCGCCATGACGAAATAATCGTACTCGTCGCTCTCGCGTTTGCCGTCGGTCTCGGCAACGATGCGCCAGCGCCCGTCATCGGTGGGCGCCGCTTCGACGATGCGAGAATTCAGCCGGATACGGTCGAGGACGCTGAAGTGCTCGGCGTAACCGGACAGGTAGCTTCTAACTTGCTGCGCCGGTGGGTAGAGCGGCGTCTCAGACGGCCACGGCCAGTCGGGATAGCCATACACCCATTTCGGTTCGAGCACGCGGAGCGAACGGTAGTTGTTGGCCCAGACTCCACCGAGTTCAGGATGCGCTTCGTGAACCGTGACGTCGAAACCGTATTGATTGAGCGTTTTCGCGGCCGCCAGCCCGGCAACCCCGGCACCGAGCACGGCGACTGTTCTGTTAGCTTTGGTCATGGAACAGCCCTCTCGTTAATAAATTATTCGAGGTACTGCAGGAATACTTGTCTCCCCCTCTGTTTAAAGGGCAGTATACGAGAACTATGTGGCCGGGTCTTTGGAATCGAAATTAATGTGGCAATATTTAAAAACCAAAGACCTGACCCCGTGTAGTCAGGGCCATAAAGTCGAATTGATGTTATAAATCTGCCAATGCCGGATTCTCAAATACTCTTGCTAATTGTCAGCTGGCTGGTTTACTTCGGCCTGCACTCTCTGCTGGCATCGATCGGGGTGAAGCAATATGTCGCTACCCGCTGGCCGCGCGCGATGCCGGCCTATCGATTGGTGTTCAACGTGCTCGCTGTAGTGCTGCTGGCGGTGCCGTTGTGGCTGAGCCTGACCGGCTTGGGGCCGTGGTTGTGGCGCTGGAGTGGCGTCGCGTCTTATGTGTCGCTGACGCTTTCGGTGGCCGCGTTGGCGGGTTTCCTCTGGTCGCTCAAATACTACGATGTCAGCGAGTTTCTCGGCCTGCGGCAGCTCAGTGAACGTAACGCCAGTGTCGACGACCAGGAGCAGTTTCAGTTGTCGCCGCTGCATCGCTGGGTGCGTCATCCGTGGTATTTTTTTGCTTTGGTGATCCTCTGGACGCGCGACATGAATGCGGCGATGTTGGTCACGGCGATTATGCTGACGCTGTATTTCATCGTCGGCTCACGGCTCGAGGAGCAAAAACTGATTCGTTACCACGGGGAAATCTACCGTCGTTACCGGGAGCGGGTGCCGGGGCTGGTGCCGCTGCCGTGGAAATTCCTGCGGGATGCTGATTTAGAGGAACTTACCGGCGGGCACAAATAGCGGTTACCCTGATGATCTACCAGTCGTCGCCAATGATCGTGCACACCACGCGTCGATCGTTGCGCGGGCCGTCGAATTCGCAAAAGAAAAGGTTTTGCCAGGTCGACAGGCCCAGCTTGCTGCCGATCAGCGGGATGGTTTCCGACGGGCCGACCAAACCGGATTTCAGGACACTATTCTCCGAGCCAGTGATGCCGTTACACTGTGCGCATGGACACGTCCCTGACTATTGCCGAAGAGGCGCCAAGACTGTCGCGCTCGCCGTGGCGCTTCGCCCTGCACTTTTATCTCAAGGCGCGCCTGCGGCTGCTGGCGATCTTCGTGTTCGAGGCGGCGCAGGCGGCCTGCACCATCCTGCTGCCGTATGCGGTAAAGGAAATTATCGACGCGGTGACGCTGGCGAACGAGACTGGCGTGGACATCTTCAGCGCGAGCAAGGACGCCATGATCCTGTTCGCCGCCCTGAACCTCGGCATCGTCCTCTTCAGCCGCGCCAGTGGCGCGATCCTGGTGTTGACGGGGCCCTATCTTCGCCGCGAGATCCGCAAATCGCTATTCAGTTACCTGCAACACCACTCGCACCGTTATTTCATCTCCCATTTTGCCGGCTCGCTGGCGAATCGAATCGCGGAAGTGTCGATGAGCGCCATGCACTCGTTGTGGACGATCACGTTCGATTTTTACCCGCTGATCATCAAGTCGGCCGTGGCGTTGATCATCCTGATGAACGCGAGCAGCGAGCTGGCGCTCGCCCTGAGCCTGTGGCTCGGGATTTACATCTACGTGTCTTACCTGCTGGCGAGGCGCTGCCGCGTGTACGCGCAGGATTTCGCGGAAGCGCGTTCGCTGGTGACCGGCAAGATCGTCGATTCGGTCACCAACGTGATGAACGCCAAGATGTTTGCGCGGCGCCAGTATGAAGAAGACTACCTGACCGACTACCTTAACCACGAAGTCGATCACGCCCTGCGCACGTTCTGGTACATGGAAAAACTGCGCTGGTTCCAGTTCATCGCCGCGATGGTGTTGATGGTGGCCATGGTCGGCTATGCGCTCAAGATCTGGGCCGACGGCAATCTCACGGTGGGCGAATTCTCCATGGTCGCGGGGCTTGCCATCATGCTGATCGAGGCGGCACGGGGATTGAGCCGCAGCTTTCTCGAATTCTTCGAATACCTTGGTAACATCAGCGACGGGGTTTCGATCTTCGTGCAGTCGCATGAAATCGTCGACAAGCCCGATGCGCCGCGGTTGCAGGTGCCGCGGGGTGAAATCGCGTTCGAGGATGTCACCTTCATCTACCCGGAAGGGATGGCGATCTTCGAACGGCTCAACGTCACGATCGAACCGAAACAGCAGGTTGGGTTGGTCGGATTTTCGGGCTCGGGTAAATCCACCTTCGTGAACCTGATTCTGCGCCTGTTCGAATGCCAGTCCGGCCGGATCAGGATCGACGGGCAGGACATTCTCGACGTCACCCAGGACAGTCTGCGCGAGCACGTGTCGATGATTCCGCAGGACCCGCTGCTGTTCCACCGTTCGCTGATGGAGAATATTCGCTACGGGCGGCTCGATGCCAGCGACGCCGAAGTTATCGAGGCCGCGCAAAAAGCGCATGCGCACGAGTTCATCCTGCAAACGGAGAAGGGTTACGATTCGCTGGTTGGCGAGCGCGGCGTCAAGCTTTCCGGCGGCCAGCGCCAGCGGGTGGCCATTGCGCGCGCCATCTTGAAGGATGCGCCGATCCTGATCCTCGACGAAGCGACTTCGTCGCTGGATTCGGTCACCGAAAAGAAAATTCAGCTCGGGCTCGCCAACCTGATGCAGGGCAGGACGGTGGTCGTGGTGGCCCATCGGCTGTCGACGATCTCGCACATGGATCGCATCCTGGTATTCGATCGGGGCCGAATCGTCGAAGACGGCAGCCACGAGACACTGCTGAGTGCAAACGGGCACTACGCGCGCCTGTGGAATATGCAGGCGGGAGGCTTTTTACCGGATACGGACGAACCCTCGGCCGTGTAATCGGGGATTGCAAATTACCCTGTCAGTTTACCTGATTCGAACATTGGCAAAATGTCACCCTGGCCCGCTGTCCCCGATCTCGCCAGTCGGCAAGCGGCTGTGCTGCCCACGGGCTTTCCAGTAAACTAGCGCGCCATGATGGATCAATTCCTGCTCGCGCACGGCGCCGGCCAGTCTGGCGACCTGCTTCTCGACGATTGTCTCAACCAGCTGGGCGATATCCCGCCCGAGGCCAACTTCGGTTTTTTGTACCTGAGCGACGCACTGGCCGACATGGCCGAATCCCTGATCGCGCGGCTCAAAGAGGCAACCGGCATCACGGCCTGGGTCGGCACGGTCGGCATCGGCATTATCGGCGGCGCGACGGAGTATTACGACGAGCCGGCGATGGCGATCATGCTCGCCGGTTTCAACGAGGCCGATTACCGACTGCTGTCGAACCTGCGCGAGAACGACGCATCCCTCCCGGCCGAGCTGGCCGATTGGTGCAGCAATAACGATTTCAATGTCGGCCTGTTGCACGCGGATCCGGCAACGGCAAACCTGCAACCCTTGTTGGCAAGGCTGGGCGATGACATTCCGGCGGCGTTTATGATCGGCGGGATCAGCTCGTCGCACGGGCGTGAAGCACAATTCGCCGAGCACGTCTTTCAGGGCGGCATCAGTGGCGCACTGTTTTCTCAGGCGGTGCCGATCATAACCAATCTCACCCAGGGCTGCAGCCCGATCGGGCCGCGCCATGTCGTCACCCAGTGCGAGCGCAATGTTATGCATAGCCTCGATGATCGACCCGCACTCGATGTGCTGGCCGAGGATGTCGGCGAAGTCATTGCGCAGGACTGGCAGCAGGCAGCCGGCTATATCTTCGCCGGTATCGTCAACAAAAACTCGGATCTGGACGATTACTCGATCCGCCAGCTCGTCGGCATCGACCCGGATTCAAAGCTCGTCGCGATCGGCGATTACCTCGAGCACAACGACGAGATTATCTTCTGCAAACGCGATGGCGGCACGGCCATGGAGGACATGGAGCGCATGCTGCGGCAATTGAAAAAGCGCTGCCCATCGACCATCAAAGGCGGTGTGTATGTCTCCTGCCTGGGCCGTGGCCGGCATCAGTTTGGCGACCACTCGGAGGAGGTTCGATTCATCCATGCCGTGCTGGGCGACTTCCCGCTGATCGGATTTTTCGCCAACGGCGAGATCCACAAAAGTGCGCTGTATGGATTTACCGGCGTGCTGGCCTTGTTTGTTTAGCGATGTAGAACCCTGGGGGTCAGACCTTACGATTGACATCGCTGCGGGAGAATTCCGGGGACAGTATACTTAATTGGTCGAGGTCGGTTTTGGACCGGGTTGTTTTGGAGCAAGGATCTTTTACCGCGCTCACTTAAGTTTTATGCATTATCCCGGCTGCGAGGAAACCGCCATCGATACCTAAAATATGCCCCGTGATATAGCCCGCCTGTTCGCTGGCGAGAAACACTGCGCAAAAGGCGGTTTCATCCGGTGTACCGTAGCGGTCTAGCGGAATGCCGGCGCGGTAGACGCGCCGCGTCTCCTCGGAATGCATGCGCGCCACCAACTCGGTTTCGATGGCTCCGGGGGCGAGCGCATTGGCGGTGACCCCGTAAGCCGCCAGTTCGACGGCCATGACCCGGGTCAGGGTGATGACTCCGCCCTTCGCGGCGCCATAGGCGGTGCGTCCGGTGCCTCCACGGATTCCGGCGGTGGAGGCGAGATTGATGATGCGTCCATAGCCGTTGTCGACCATGTGACGCGCCGCCGCCTGCGCACAATAAAAAGTGCCCGACAGGTCGATATCGATAAGACGTTGCCACTCTTCGGCGGTGGTCTCCAGGAAGCCTTTCTCGATGCCGACGCCGGCGCTGTGAACGAGGATATCGAGCTTTCCATATTTCGCGACCACGGCACCGATCATGTTGGCGGCATCTTCAGGATCACGAACATCGACCTGGACGACCATGACCTCGGCCCCCGGCAGCCGGCTTGCCGCGGCTTGCGCGGCATCGATGTCGATATCGGCAATCGCAATTTTTGCGCCGAGTTCCGCCAGCTGACGCGCGACAGCAAATCCGATCCCGCTGGCGCCGCCGGTGACCA
>JAACFA010000234.1 GCA_009937625.1 Gammaproteobacteria bacterium
CCGGACAGTCGCGAGTGACCGTCTCGGATGGCGGCCTCGAGGTAAATTCCAGCTTGTACCACGTAATCGAAGGTCGGTTGCCCTGGTGTTTGGCGCAAAAGCTGAGGAAGGCGCTGGCGGATTCCAGATGCAGGCGGTCGCCTGCGGTCAACGGTTTCCTGGGTCCGGGGGCTGTTGAGCTTTTGCGGCGGTCCGAAGCTCAAGAACTAGCGCTGTTCCCACTGGCTGGCGATGTCGCGCAGGCCACCGAGCGCTAGCTCCAGCGTGTCCTGGTTGCGCGCAATCTCCGGGTAGACCATGTAGGCCGGGCGCAGCATCTCGGGCCCGCCCTCGACCAGGAACAGCTTTCCGGTATCGAGGTAAGGCTGCACGACTCGCAATGGAAAGTAACCCGAGCCGCCGTTTTGCAGGATGTACTCGAGGCCGAGCGAACCCAGGCCAACCGAAATCGCCGGGGTATCCATATCGGGGAAGGCTTCGCCATGCCGGCGGCGAAACTCCTCGCCCCAGTCGACGAAGACATAATCCTCGACCCAACCCTCGCGCACCTCGCGCCGATCGGTAGCCACCAGCACCAGGGTTTCCTCGAGCAGGTCCTCGATCACCAATCCCGGCGTCTGGCGCGGGTTATACATCACTCCGATATCGAGCAAGCCGTCGGAGAGCTGCCGCATCAGGCTTGGCGAATAGTCCGCTTCGACGTGGATCGCGACCGACTCGGCATTTTTTCGCATCCACGGAATCCACTTCAGGATCAGGCTGTCCCACAGGCTAACCTGCGACCCGAGGCCGATTCCCTGGCTAAAACTCTCCGGCAGGGATATGCGCTGCTGGGCCTGCTGCCACAAACGCTGGATATTGAGCGCATACTGGCGAAAGTGCTGACCCGCCGAAGTCAGTTCGACGCCGGAGTGGCCGCGTTTGAACAACACCCTGCCGAAGCGGTCCTCCATCGCCTTGATCCGGGCGCTGACGGTGGATTGCGTGACATTGAGATTTTCGGCCGCGCGGTTGAAATTGCCACAGTTAGAGATTTCCAGAAAGGTGCGAATATGATCGATTTTCATGCGCGTGCCCCGCCAGCAGAGTTAATCGGATTTCTCGATAATACTAACCATAAAAATTCACTTTTCAAATAGCCTGCGCGCACTAAAATCCTGCCGTGATTCTCAAGGACTTCGTTTGATGCGGGCTAGAACGGCCATTACCACCCTCGATGCCGCGAACGGCGCGATAATCCTGATTTTCGGATTATTCCTGTTCTCGATCCAGGACATCATTATCAAGTATTTCAGCAGCCACTACTCGGTGTTGCAGATCGTTTTCACGCGCGGCCTGATCGCACTTGGCCTGTTCATGATGTATTTTCAGTTCACGCGCGTAACCATCGCGCTGAAATCGCAGCGGCCGCTGACCATGATTGCCCGGGGGTTGCTCGGATTCTGTTCCTATACCACCTATTACCTCGCCGTAGCGGCGATGCCGCTGGCCGAGGTGGTTTCGATTACCTTCACCATGCCGCTGTTCGTGACCGCGATGTCCGCCCTGATACTGCGGGAAAAAGTAGGGATTCGACGCTGGAGCGCCGTCGTGGTCGGCTTTCTCGGGGTTCTGATTATTTTGTCGCCGAACGGTGAATTCAATCCGCTGGCGGTGCTATTCGCTTTCATCGCGGCGATCACCTACGCCTCGCAAACAATATTGACCCGGCTCCTCGGCGACCACGACCACCCGATGACCATCGCCTTCAACGCGATCCTGATCTTCACCATTGCCAGCGGCATCCTGAGCCTGCTGCTATTCAGCGGATTCATCGCCGTGTCGTCGGACCACCCCTCGCTGGAATTTTTCGGCCGTGCCTGGCAACTGCCTACCGATATCGATTTCGTCCTGATGCTGGTGATCGGCCTGATCGCGGCGATCGGCTTCTACTGCCTGTCACGGGCCTACTGCTCGTCCGAGGCGAGCGCGATTGCGCCTTTCGAATTTACCTATATCGTCTGGGCGGTGGTATTCGGCTACCTGTTCTGGAACGAGGTTCCAGGCCCTACTACCATCGCCGGCATCGCAATACTGGTGTCAAGCAGCCTGTACATCTGGTACCGCGAGCGCCAGATACAGCGCCGCGAAACCGCGCTGGTGCCGGCGCAGGCGGCCGAAATGGCGCAGCAGGATACCTTTTAGCTCCACTGGTAGGCACTGGCGATGAAGCGCGCCACCGGCTCCTGGAACACGGTGCTGGCCGGGCCCTGTGCAATACCGTAACAAACCTGCAGCGGCAGCAAATGCTCTTCGCGCGGATGGCAGTAGCGCGCATGCGGCGCCTGCTCCCATTCGATCAGCCGTTTCTCCCGCTCCGCCTCCGGGAGGCCGGGGTCACTGCAGGTTTGCATCAGCCAGGTTTCGAATTCCTGGTTGCGCGGGTCGATCGAGTCATCACGCTTGCTCATCAGCGCCTGCATATTGTGAAACGAAAAACCGGAACCGAGGATTAGCAGGTTATCGCTTTTGAGTCCGGCCAGTGCCTGGCCGATGCGCACATGCTCACCGGCGTCGAGGCTAGCCGCGAGCGAGATCTGGATGCAGGGTATATCGGCTTCGGGATACATCAGCATCAGCGGCACGAACAGGCCGTGATCGAAACCGCGACGCGCGTCGAGATTGGCCTCGATGCCAGCCTGTCGCAGCAGGTCCTGTACGCGGGTTGCCAACGCGGGGTTACCCGGCGCGGGATATTGATACTCGTAGGTCTCGGCTGGAAACCCGTAATAGTCGAATAACAGCGCCGGCGCCGCGGTAATCGATACCACGGGTTCCTCCCAGTGCGCGCTGATGACGATAATCCCATCCGGTTTCGCGATCGTGGCAGGCCAGTCCTGCAGGAAGCGATTCATGCCGGCGTGACTCGGTTCACCGAGCAGCGGCAGCGGTCCGCCGCCATGCGGGATAAAAAGCACCGTGGCGCGATTATTCATTATGCAAACAACCTGCTAATCGCGCCCTCGACCTGGCTGGCGAACTCGGGATTGCTGATCCTGCCCGCAGCCGTATCGAAGTTTTCCGGGAACGACGGCAGCGAGACGCTGGCCATGACCTGGCCGCCGAATCGAGGAATTTGACTCAAGGCCAGCTCGAGCACCGACTTGCCGCCGCGCCCGCCCGGCGAGGTCGATAGCAACACCATGGGCTTGTCCTGGTAGACCTTGGGCTGGATGCGCGAGATCCAGTCGTAAAGATTCTTGTAGGCGGCGCTATAGGCGCCGTTGTGCTCGGCAAAGGATATGACGATGCCGTCGCAATCGTTGAGCTTTTGCAGGAATGCCCGCGCCAGCTCGGGCTGGCCCAGCTCTTCCTCGCGGTCGACGCTGAACAGCGGCATCTCGTAGTCGTTGAGATCGAGAATCTCGACGCGCGCATCCTCGAGCAATCCACAGGCATAGGTGAGCAACTGCTTGTTGATCGAACGTCTGCTATTGCTTGCCGCGAATGCGATAACATGTTTCGTCATAACTCAGGCTCCCATCAGGATTAGATTTTCACGATTGATCAGCTCCGGATCATCCTGGTAGCCGAGGATTTCCGGGATTTGTCGGCTGTCCTTACCGATAATTTGCTTGCATTCGTCGGACGGGTAGTTGACCAGGCCACGCGCGACCTCGGTGCCGTCCGGCGCCAGGCAGGCGACGACTTCACCGCGGTTGAACACGCCACTGACCGCCTTGACCCCGATCGGCAGCAACGAAGCATTGCGATTCAACAGCACGTCGACCGCGCCGTCATCGAGCGTCAGCTCGCCGGCACAGCGCATGTGCCCGGCCAGCCATTGCTTGCGCGCCGCCAGGTGCCCCTCGCTGGCTTCCAGGAAACTGCCAAGCGCTTCGCCTCGCACCACGCGCGCAATCACGTTCTGCAGCGTGCCGGAAGCGATTACCGTGTGAGTACCCGAGCGCGCCGCGAGCTGCGCCGCGCTGACCTTGGTCTGCATGCCGCCGCGACCCAGCTCACCGCCGCTGGGGCCGGCATAGCCCATTAACTTCGGATCGAGCGCGTCGGCACGAGCGATCAGCTTCGCATCAGGGTTTTCGGCCGGGTTGGAATCGTAAAGGCCCTGCTGGTCGGTCAAAATGATCAACAGATCGGCCTCGATCAGGTTGGCGACCAGCGCGCCGAGAGTGTCGTTGTCACCGAAGCGAATTTCCTCGTTGGACACGCTGTCGTTTTCATTGACTACCGGCACCGTGCCAAACTCGAGCAGCGTGCGCAACGTCGAGCGCGCGTTCAGGTAGCGTCGCCGGTTTGACAGGTCGGCATGGGTCAGCAGGATTTGCGCGCTATGAATGCCGTGCGCCTGAAAACAGGCCTCGTAGGCCTGCACCAGCCCCATCTGGCCAACTGCAGCGGT
>JAACFA010000235.1 GCA_009937625.1 Gammaproteobacteria bacterium
GAATCACGGTTTCGTCTTTCAGACGGCGCAGTTCCTGTAATTCGCGCGCCAGGAACTTGGTCTGATTGAGGTTTTTTGCAGTCTTCGATTTGTTAATCTGCATGATGAACTTATTGATGAAACTACGAAAGCTATCCCGATCGGGATTGTTGTTGGTCAATTCGATCAGCTTGATTTTGCCGTACTGAGTTCGAAAATAGACCTGGTCGCGTGAGTAATGGAAAAATGCCAACAGCGACATCAGCGAAACCACCAGCACACCGATAAAAAGACCGAGAAAGGTGATCGACATGCTGTCGAGCCAACCGGCGAAGAACAGCGCTACGTCGAGTCCGAGCAACGCGATACTGCCATAGAGCCACTTCCACGGCTTGACGCGGTTACGAAACGGGCGTGGATCGAGATAGGAGATATCGATGCGGTACTTGTACTTGCGCTGATGCTTTTTCTTGACCGACTGGTAGCAATGGGTATCGTTAAAAACGGTTATCTTGCGATACAGTCCGTGCATCTTGCTGCGCTGCTCGAGTTCGAAATTGATATGCTCGACCGGAATTTTTTCGTTGTCCGAAAAATTGGTCGTCGTATCGTCTTCCAACCCCTCGAGATCGATTTCGGTAGATTCGATGTTTACTTCAGTCATTTAGTAGCGATTTTTATGGCAAAGCAGCCTAATAAATAGCACAAAAATGGAAAAAAACCGCCTTCGGCGCGAGTAATCGCACAAACCATTTGTTGAAACAGATCAATCCCTTCAAAATCAATCGACATCATCTGCCGCCTGCCTGCCAATGAGCGAATTGATCATACCAATCTGGGCGATTGCCGCTATTTTCCTGGTGGTGGCGCTGACCTACGCCTCGGTAGGGCTCGGCGGCGGATCATCCTATGCAGCGTTAATGGTGGTGTTTGGCTTCAGCAGTTTGAGCATCCCGAATCTCAGCCTGCTGCTCAACCTGATCGTCACCACCGTCAGCTGTTTTAATTTTATCCGGCGCGGGCATTTGCGGCTGGAGCTGATTACGCCGTTTATCCTGCTATCTCTGCCGATGGCGTGGCTGGGCGGCGCAATGCAGGTGCCGGAGGCAGTCTTCAAGTTACTGATGTCGCTGTCGCTACTGCTGGTGTTGATTCGTATCTATGGCTGGAAAAATACCGCGATTCGTCATCGTTTCAGCCGCGAGCAGGCCCTCCTGATATCGCTGTCGACCGGGGCCATACTGGGGTTTCTCGCCGGAGTGATCGGGATCGGCGGTGGAATCTTTCTGATCCCGGTGATCCTGCTGCTCGGGCTCGGCACGATCCAGCAGGCCGCCGCCTGCGGGGTTGTGTTCGTCTGGTTAAACTCACTCACCGGGTTGGTATCGCGTTCGCAGTACAACTTCGTCGATTTTTCGGTTTACCTGCCGTTGATCCTCGCGGTGCTGCTCGGCGGTACGATCGGCTCGCTGATCGGGTCCTCGAAAGTGGACCCACGGCTGCTGGAAAAGGTGCTGGGCCTGATTATCGCGGTTGCGGTGCTCCTGTTACTGCGCTCGCTGCTGTTTACCTAGGTTGCTCGCGGCGGTTCGACCCTGATCCCGGACCCCGACGCCGGGCCTGGATGCCAATCGAGCAAGTTACCGCTGCCCGGACATCAGCGAAACAGGTAAATCGGGCTGGACCAGGAATAATGGCCATCCTCGTGGGTTACGCGCACGTACAGGGCGTTATCGCGGTCATCGCGCAGGCCGATGCGGCGTTCGAGCCGCAGCGCGTTATGAGGGTTGTGGTCAGGTAGCCGAAACACCCGGATGCGACGTTCGATGCCGCCGTTTTCGAAGACTAGTTCGTCGCGCCCGATGTCGGCGATATCGATTTCCTGCTTGACCAGCTCGGTATTAATTTTGAGTTTGCCCGACCTCGGATCCTGCAACATCGCTTCGAAACCGCCGAAACCGCCGGTGGTGATCGCGCTCCATTCGATCCGGCCGGATGCAGTTTGCTCGAATTTCCGATCGAGATTGTAACGGTTGATCGGCGTCACCGAATCGAACCGGTTATCGCTTAGTTCGGCATAACCGTCCCAGCTGGTCTCGCGACCGCGGCCGCGATACTCGGAGCCTTCCCAGATGACGCGGATGCGGCGCCCGAGCTCGGCTTCGCAGTAGGGGCGGAAGACTTCCAGGGTTTCGAGGCCGTTGCGAATATCGACGCGCTCGACAGGCGCCGCGCCGTGCACGTCGACCACGAAGTTTATCCCGGCCTCGCCGCAGCGCAGGATGTCGCCCATCATCGCGCTGCGTACCATTTCGGAACCGACATCGCCGAGCCGCGGATCGTCCGCGAACAACTCCGCGTCCGCGGCAAACTCTGCGCGCGTATCGAGGATCACCCGGTTGCCGGTGGTGCCATAGTAATGGCGTTTGCGCAGGCCCTCCATGATACCGGCGCGGGTAAAAGCGGGTGCCAGCACGCAGGTCAGTCCGCCGTAGGCGCCAAACTTGGTGGAACCGGGATGGGAGGCGCCGGGGCGTCCCTTGTGACCGTCCGAATTCGACAGTATGCCGACCCGATAACCCTGTTCGAAGGCGTCCTGCAGCAGCCATTCGAAGGTGCCCCAGGCCGAATGCACCTCGACGCCTTTCTCGATGCGTTGATCATGCGCTACCCGGATATCGGCATAGCGACCGCCGATGTGCGCGAACACCGTGCAGTCCTCGTCCTTGAGCGCCTCGAACAGGTCTTTGGCCGAGGTCGCATCGGTTTCGATATCGGACAGATCGTCGACCAGCGCGTGCGAAGATCGATGAATCTGGCGGCCCTCGTGCATGTGTAACACGTTGCGATCGCCGCCGAGCCCGGTATTCCCGGACCACTCCCAGCCGGGGAATACGATAAACCGACCGTCCTCGGTGAACTCGGCCGACAGCTGGTTAAGCCAGTTCCAGAATTCGGTGGTGATCTGGAAATCGTTGCCCTGGTGCACGCAAATGTCGAGGAAGGCCTTGTCGCGCGCGAATTCGTAAAAATCGCGCGCCGAATTGGTGCCGATAGTTTCTTCCGATTGCCCGTGCAGGTCTCCCCAGTAGGGCAGCAGGGTGCTACTTTCGACAAAGCGACATGGATTGGATCGCGCCACGATACTACCGTCGGCGTCGAGTAATTCGATTATCAGGTCGCCGGTTTCCGACACGGAGAGTCCCTCGACGATCCTCGAAAATTCGCCACGATCGAAACTTATCGAATCGGGCAGGCCGTCGATCGCGAGATTGGCGCGTAGCCCAAAGCGCTGTTCACACTGGTTCGACGGATTACCCCAACGGTCTTCACCCTTGAGACAGAGCCGGAAATTTTCGCCTGTGCGCCGCAGGCTCGGTAATATCGCCTTGTATAACACCGGCGGGCCGGGGATTATTTCGATTTCCGGTTGCTCGGGTAATTCGACATAGTTGTAGGTCGCAATCGCATCTACCAGCACCTTGAACTCGAAGGTTTCCTCGCAAAAGGTCTGGATGCGCATTCCCGGCGAACCCTGGCGGCGATCGCCGAAACGCACGATGATTTGATCACCCTCGCGCAGGAAGCCGCGCACCACCTTGATATAGAGCGTCTTGTCCCAGGGACGGATATTACGCTTCATGTCGTACTCGACATGCAGTACCGCGCCGTTGCTGGCTTCGACCGTGACATAATTGGCGGCGGCGGGCGCATCGAACTGCGGGCGCCCCATGTCGGAGGCAAATCGATGCACGATCTTGAGTGAGCCGGTGTCGTCGATACCGAAGTAACCGGCGGTATAGGTTAGTTTGAATTCCTGGTAGGAGCCGGCTTCGAAACTGCCGGTTGGCTCTACCATGGCGGAACCCATTCTTTCCGGTAAATAAGTCGAATGCGGCATAGGCTTGCTTTACCCCGTAAAATGAGCCTCGTAGATTTGCCAGATTATGCCTAAACAAACGGCAATCGTGGAATCAAAAACATGAATAGAGACGAAATTTTAGCCTCGGCTGTCGACGCGATCGGCGATACTCCGCTGGTTGCGCTCGATCGCCTGACCGCTGACTACGACGGGCGCATCGTAGCCAAGCTCGAGTTCACCAATCCCGGGTTCTCGAAAAAAGACCGCGCCGCACGCTGCATCATCGAACAGGCGGAGCAGCAGGGGTTACTCAAACCTGGGCAAACCGTGGTCGAGCTGACCTCGGGCAACATGGGTACCGGGCTTGCGATCGTGTGTGGTATCAAGGGTTACCCGTTTGTCGCGGTCATGTCTCGCGGCAACTCGATCGAGCGTGCTCGGATGATGCGGGCGCTGGGTGCCGAAGTGGTGCTGGTGGAACAGACGCCGGATTCGACGCCGGGCCAGGTATCCGGTGCGGACCTGGAAAAGGTGGAGGCAGTGGCGACTCG
>JAACFA010000236.1 GCA_009937625.1 Gammaproteobacteria bacterium
CGATGGTGTAGTTGACGAAGCCGTCGGTGCCGCCGGTCAGCTTGTCGTACAAACCCCGTGCGACTGTGTTGTGCTGCTGGGTATGCCAGTAAACCTCGCTCCAGCCTCTTTGTTTCGCCTCGTCAGCCACGGCTTCGATCAGCAGCTTGCCGATACCTCCGCCGCGGATACCCGGTAACACGAACAGATCGTTCAGGTAACAAACCGGATTGGCATACCAGGTATGTGCATGCGGAAAGTAATGGACCAGGCCTGCCAGGCTGGCGTCTGCCGCTGCCGCCAAGCGGCACTCGATTTCGTGTGCCGGATCGAGGATGCGTTGCCACAGCAGATCGGTGACCTCCGGCGCCAGGGTCGTCTCGTAGAATCCGAGGTAGCCCTGCCACAGGGGATCCCATTGCGCGCGGTCGGCCGCGGTCGCGGGTCTGATTTGATAGGTTGTCGATTTCATATGATGGCGTTCCCCAGGCGACCCGGTAACGCTCGATTATAACTTGCCTGCCGGTGGCGTCATCGATAAAATTTCGGCCCCTTGCTGGCAGCGATGGCGTCGCTGTATGTTAAGCAGATATCTTGATCCTGTACGCCCGGATTGTTTGCCGGGTGAAACCGTCACCCGGAATACTTCGGAGTGATAATCATGTCTCAAGTCCAACGTCCCGAATTCTTCGAACTGCATAACGGTTCGAAAGCGAAGTTACCTTTTTCCGACGCCGAGTATGAAACCCGGCTGGGCGCGCTGCGCGAGTTAATGGCGAGTAGCGGCATCGACGCGATGCTGCTGACCTCGATGCACAACATCGCCTATTACTCCGGCTTTCTCTACTGCTCCTTTGGCCGGCCTTACGCCTGTGTCGTGACCGCCGAGCGCTGCGTTACCGTCTCGGCGAATATCGATCTCGGCCAGCCCTGGCGGCGCGGTTTCGGCGACAACCTGATTTATACCGACTGGCAGCGCAACAATTACTGGCGCGCGGTGCGCTCGATCATCCCGCAGGCGCGTCGCGTCGGCATCGAAGGTGATCATATGACCCTCGCCGCGCGAGAACTGATGTCCGAGTTTCTCGGGGACGCCGAGGCCTGCGATATGAATCGGGAAATCATGGGTCTGCGCATGATAAAGTCGGTCGAGGAAATCGAGCTGATCAAGGGCGGGGCGCGTACCGCCGATATCGGTGGCGAGGCCATTCGCGATGCAATACGGGTGGGCGCTCGCGAAATCGATGTCGCGATGGCCGGTCGCGACGCGATGGAGCTCGAAATAGCGCGCGCCTATCCTGATAGCGAGATACGCGATTCCTGGGTCTGGTTTCAATCGGGGATCAATACCGACGGTGCGCACAACCCGGTTACGACGCGTGCGTTGCAGGCGGGCGATATCCTGAGTCTGAATACCTTCCCGATGATATCGGGCTATTACACCGCGCTCGAACGTACGCTGTTTATCGGTGAACCGGATACCGATTCCCTGAGAATATGGCAGGCTAATGTCGGCGCGCACGAACTGGGCTTGTCTCTGATCAAGCCGGGCGCGACCTGTTCCGGCATTTGCGCCGAGATCAACCGCTACTTTGCCGATCTCGATCTGTTGCAATACCGGACCTTCGGCTATGGCCATTCCTTCGGCGTGCTGTCGCATTACTATGGACGCGAGGCGGGGCTCGAGTTGCGCGAAGACATCGATACCGTGCTCGAGCCAGGCATGGTGGTGTCGATGGAGCCTATGCTGACGATCCCCGAGGGCTTACCGGGCGCAGGCGGTTACCGCGAGCACGATATCCTGGTCATTGGTGAACAGGGGGCTGAAAACATTACCGGTTTCCCCTATGGGCCCGAGCATAATATTATTTCGGCATAGGCCATTGTCTGGTTGAGCGTGACCTACCGTTTTTCGCTGTAAATCGGGTAAACTCGTTTTTTTGCCTGGCTGACCTATGTCCGAAGATCGATCCTATCCAGAAGTCCGAGATGCCGTTGCACGATTGTGCGTCGATTATCCCGATGAGTACTGGCGTGACAAGGATCGCGACAAGGCTTACCCGGAAGAGTTCGTCCAGGCGCTGACCGAAGCCGGTTATCTTTCGGTGCTGATCCCGGAGGAGTACGGCGGCGCCGGCATGGACCTGGCCGCCGCCTGCGCCGTGCTCGAGGAAATCCAGCGCAGCGGCGCCAACGGTGCCGCCTGCCACGCGCAGATGTACATCATGGGCAGCCTGCTGCGTCACGGCAGCGAGGCGCAAAAACAGAAGTATCTGCCCGATATCGCGTCGGGCAAATTACGGTTGCAGGCCTTCGGTGTGACCGAACCCAGTAGCGGCACCGATACCACGCGCATCAAGACGCGCGCGCGGCGCGATGGCGACGATTATGTCGTCAGCGGGCAAAAGGTGTTCATCTCGCGTGTCGAGCACTCCGACCTGCTGTTGCTGCTGGTGCGCACCACGCCGCGTGACGAGGTCGACAAACCGACCCGCGGCATGTCGGTGTTGCTGGTGGATTTGCGCGAGGCTGTCGGCAATGGCCTGACCGTCAGGCCGCTGGAAACGATGCTCAATCACGCCACCACCGAGTTATTTTTCGATCAACTGCGGGTGCCGGCGGAAAACCTGATCGGCGAGGAAGGTAAGGGCTTCGGCTACATTCTCGATGGTATGAATGCGGAACGTATCCTGATCGCCGCCGAGTGTATCGGCGATGCGCGCTGGTTCGTCGATCGCGCCAGCAGCTACGCGCGCGAGCGAGAGGTGTTTGGCGCCGCGATCGGCAAGAACCAGGGTATCCAGTTTCCGATTGCGCGCGCCCATGTGCAAACCGAGGCCGCCGCGCTGATGGTCGACAAGGCCTGCGGTATGTTCGACGCGGGCCTGGCCTGTGGCTCGGAAGCGAATATGGCCAAGCTGCTGGCCGCCGATGCCTCCTGGGCCGCGGCGGATATGTGCCTGCAAACCCACGGCGGTTACGGCTTTACCGTCGAATACGATATCGAGCGCAAGTTTCGTGAAACCCGCCTGTACCAGGTGGCGCCGATATCCACTAACCTGATCCTGTCGAATATTGCGACCCACGTGCTGGGCCTGCCCAAGTCTTTTTAATGCTCAGTCTTGACGACATCATCGTGGTTTCGCTGGAGCAGGCGGTGGCCGCTCCTTTCTGTTCCAATCGGCTGGCACACGCCGGCGCGCGAGTAATCAAGATCGAGCGCGAAGAGGGCGATTTCGCACGCGGTTACGACAGCGCGGTGCACGGTGAGTCGGCCTACTTTATCTGGCTCAACCAGGGCAAGGAATCGCTGGTGATGGATATCAAAAATGCGGCCGACGCGGAACTATTACACCGGATACTCGGCCGGGCCGACGTGTTTGTCCAGAACCTGGCCCCGGGTGCGGCCGCACGCGCCGGGTTCGGCAGCGAGGAACTGCGCCAACTTTATCCGCGACTGATCTGTTGCGATATATCGGGTTACGGCGACAGCGGCGAATACAGCGAGATGAAGGCCTATGATTTACTGGTGCAGTGCGAATCCGGCATGGCATCGATCACCGGCACGCCGGAAGCGCCCGGGCGCATCGGCGTTTCGGCCTGCGATATCAACTGCGGGCAGCAGGCCTATGCCGCGATTCTCGAAGCCCTGATCGCGCGCGAACGAAGCGGCAGTGGCGCCATTATCAAGGTCTCCCTGTTCGACGCCATGGCCGAGTGGCTGGCGGTACCGCTGCTGCATTATGACTATACCGGCAAGATTCAGCAGCGCGTCGGCATTAACCATGCCACCATTTCACCCTACGGCGCCTATCGTTGCCGCGACGGCCTCGACATCGTAATTGCGATTCAGAACGAGCGCGAATGGCGTAGCTTTTGCGCCCGGCTGCTCGGTGACGAATCGCTGTTTGACGATAAACGCCTTAAATCCAACCAGGCCAGGGTCGAAAATCGGGATTACGTGGATGCTTTGATCAAAGCGGTTTTTTCCGAACTCGACCAGGCGCAGGCGGTTGAACGCCTGCGGCAGGCCGGGATTGCCTATGGACGCCTCAACGATATCGCCGGCCTGTCCAGCCATCCGCAGCTGCGCCGGGTTACCATCGATACGCCGAGCGGTGAGGCGGAAGTGGTCGCGGTGGCGGCGACTCGTTCCGATGCTGCCGAGGCTGTGCGCAAGGTGCCGCTGACCGGTGAGCACAGCAAAAAAATCCGTGAAGAATTTTCATGAGGAATTGAATTGAAAACTATAGACTGGTCCGATTTCGAAAAAGTTGAGTTGCGCGTGGGTACGATCGTCGAGGTCGAAGAGTTTCCCGAGGCGCGCAAACCCGCGTATAAGCTGAAAATCGATTTTGGCGACGATATCGGCCTGCGCAAATCGAGCGCGCAGATCACCGACCTTTATC
>JAACFA010000237.1 GCA_009937625.1 Gammaproteobacteria bacterium
GCGCCGCGGAATTTATCGCGTTGCCGGAGACCGTGGGCCTGATCGAGCCGGTCAACGAGCGGATTCCGGCGGCGACCTATGCTGAATCCGACGACATCGGTCTGGCGGCGTTTTGCGGTAAGGCGTGCGAGCACGGCGTAATGCTGCTGGTCGGCTCGCAATTGATTCGCGAGGAGGACAGGATTTTCAACCGCTGTTTCCTGCTCGATACCGATGGCGAAATTCGTGCGCGCTACGACAAGCTCCACATGTTCGACATCGAGTTGCAAAACGGCGAGGCTTACCGAGAATCGGATGCGATCGCGCCCGGCGACAAGGCGGTTATTGTCGAAACCCCCTTCGGCAGGCTCGGCCTGTCGATTTGTTACGACCTGCGTTTCGGCGCCCTGTACCGCGCACTGGCCCATGCCGGTGCCGAAATGATCACGATCCCGGCCGCATTCACCCAGACCACCGGCAAGGCGCACTGGCATACGCTGGTGCGGGCGCGCGCTATCGAGACCGGCGCCTTTATCATCGCTCCCAACCAGTGCGGTCATCATTGCGACAAGCGTTACTCTTACGGCCATTCGCTGATTGTCGATCCGTGGGGTGAAATCCTGGCGGACGGTGGTCCCGAGCCGGGCGTCGTCTATGCCGATATCGACCTCGGCCGGGTCGCAAAGGCGCGCAGCCGTATTCCCGCGCTCAGGAACGAACGCGGTTTTACGCTGGAGCGGCAGTAAGCGCTGTCATCCAGGGTTGGTTCGAGCCGCTTTGGAGTGACTCGGCCGCTCCGGCACCCGGTAATCTGGCCAAATAAAAAATCGTCAACGAGAAACCCCTCAAAAGCTATGGTTGCAAGTGGATGGGTCGATTGTGGTATAACCTGTTTCCCGTTGTCCATTGATCCGACAGGAGCGCATGGAAAAGCTGGAGCTCGACGATTTCGACCAGACACTGCCCGACCATAAGAACCTCGCGGTTTTGATGGAAAAGCAGCCGTCGTCGCACCCGTGGGCGGACTTCAGGTACGAAGCGCTCGGTGTCGTGGTTCGAAATGGCAACGAAGAAAAATCGGTTAGCCAGGTTTACCACAACGGCGAGGTCGAGCAATACCTGTTTACCGGGATGAGCCTGCAGCTTCATCCGGACGAATGCGAAAGCTATTACCATAACCTGATGTCGCCCGAGCCGGGCTGTTTTATCGTCGCCAGCCAACCCGAAGAATCCGATCAAATGCCGGAGCCTTACCTGGTCTCGTTGAGTTTCGACGAAGTGCATGCCTATCTCGAGGGTGATGAGCAGATCTACTCGGTACCGATTCCGCCGGAACTCTATCGCTGGGCCGAGGCCTACGTGCTAACCCACTATATCGCGGTCAAAAAGACCAAGCGCAAGCTTAAAAACTGGCGCGAGACGGAGCGGCCCGCAAAAAACTCGCTTGACCAGGAATCATGACCCGGGAGAACAAGGAATCTGTGTTGTCGCGCTGGTCGCGCCGCAAGCTTGAAGCCGAAAAAGAGGTACGGCCTGCCGATCTGACCTTGCCGTCCGAGATCGAGGCGGAGCCATCCGCGCCTGCTGCAGAGACCGAAACTGGGCCGCTGCTAACCGATGCCGACATGCCGGATATCGAATCGCTCGACGAGGGCTCGGATTTCAGCGGTTTCATGTCCGAAGGCGTTAGCGACGAACTGCGTAACCTGGCTTTGCGTAAGCTGTTCAGGGCGCCGGTTTTCAATATTCGTGACGGGCTCGACGAGTACGACGAGGATTACACCAGCTTCGAGAAACTGGGTGATATCGTTACCTGCGACATGAAGCACCGGATCGAAATGCAGGAGCAGAAACTGCGCGAAAAACTGGCGGCCGAGACTGAAGCGGCCGAAGCCGAGAAGGATGCGCTCGAGACGACCGACGGCGAAGACGAGATGGATGCGCTCGAGGCGATCGACGACGCAGACGAGACGGAGCAATCGGCGGCGGCCGTCGCCACGGCCGATCCCGAGGCTGGTGCCGACGAGGCGGTAGACGATGAGCAATCGTGAAGCACGACAACATGCGCTCGAAGTGCTGACTGCCTTCGAGCTGGAGCCGACCAGCCTGGTTACCTACCATTCGGCAGGAAAAATAATCGCACTCGGTGACGACGAACTGCTGGACAAATGCAATGACTTGCCAACGTCGCTCGATATCACGCGGGTATCATCCGATAGCGGCGAGGTCCGGGCTGAAGGTTACCTGGGCGCCTATACCGTCAGCGTTACCGATTCGCAAGGCAATGTCACCGCCAATCGAGCAGACGCGCTGCTGGATCTGAATCAAACCCCGGTCCTGAAGCGCGAAATGCTGCCACCGGGATACTTGCATGCACCGCCGACAGAGTGGGAGCGGCTGGCGCTGGTCGATGAGCTGGAAAACCTGGCGGGTGAATTCGAGAAGCCGAAATATTTCGACTATGATCCGTCGATTTGTGCGCATGGCGTCAACGGCAAAATCGTCTGTTCCAAATGCATCGACGCCTGCCCGGCCGAGGCGATAGTGAGCCTCGGCGAGCGTATCGAAGTCAATCCCAACCTGTGCCAGGGTGGCGGCACCTGCACCACGGTATGCCCATCGGGTGCTATTCGGTATCTCTATCCGAACCTGCGCGACAGCGGTAAACGCCTGCGCGACACGCTCGATGCCTATCGCGAACAGGGCGGCAGCCAGCCGATCGTCGCGTTTCACGGCGAAAACATCTCGCCAGATCATTATCTGCAGGCCTACGATAATGTTTTACCGATCGAGGTCGAGGAGCTGGGTAGTGTGGGCATGGATTTATGCCTGTCGGCGCTGGCCTACGGCGCAATGCAGGTGGCTTTGCTGGCCGACGAGGAATTGCCCCGGAGTTCGTTGTTAAATTTACGGCAGCAGCTCGAC
This sequence comes from Gammaproteobacteria bacterium, assembly GCA_009937625.1. GTDB lineage: Bacteria > Pseudomonadota > Gammaproteobacteria. The sequence goes on from JAACFA010000237.1 coordinate 2,905, forward strand.
TGGTTGCATGCGGTCATATCCGAACTGGGGCTGGGCTCCGCTCACGTCGCGATTTGCCAGGCTGGCGCGGCGCTGCCCGGGGTCGATAGCGATAAGATCGTCCCTGCTGCGATCCTTGATATGCCGCCGTTGAAGCGAAACGCAATATTCCAGTCGCTGGACCACCTCGTCGCGGAGCTACGGCCCGAGGCCGCACTGGTTAAATTGCCCGATACGGCGCCCTTCGGCGAGGTCGCAATCGATGCGCAAAAATGCACGCTGTGCATGGCTTGCGTCGGCGCCTGCCCGGGTCGTGCGCTGCAGGATGGTTCGAACCGCGAAGTGCCCGAGGTATTTTTCATCGAGAGTAACTGCCTGCAGTGCGGCGCCTGCGTGATGACCTGCCCCGAGGATGCCGTTTCGCTCGCGCCGCGCATGCTGTTCGACCGCGAGAAGCGTAACCGCGCACGCGCGCTCAATCGCGATACCCCGTTTGCCTGTATTGCCTGCGGCAAGCCGTTTGCACCTACTTCGGTGATCCAGAAAATGCAGGATAAGCTGAAAGACCACTACATGTTCGGCAGCCAGCGTGCGCTCGACCGACTCAAGATGTGCGACGATTGCCGGGTTGCCGATATCGTGCAGGATCCGGATGCCATGGGCGGACAGTTCGACCCGTCGAAAGGCTTCCGCCAGTAGCATATAGACCCGAAGTGAGACCGAGATGCCAGCCGCAGACGAGATGATAGAAGACGAACAGCGTTACCGGGCATCCGCTTACAGCCTGTTGGCGGCGTTACTGCGGGCGGCGCCGAATCAGGCGTTGCTGGATCACCTGGGCAAGCTATCACCGCCCGGTGATGACGAGCCGGATGCGCTCGGCGAGGCCATGGTGCAACTCGCTGCGGCGGCCAGCAAATTCGATCTGGATCAGCTGGAGGATGAATATAACAACCTTTTTATCGGTATCGGCAAGGGTGAAGTGGTACCTTATGGGTCCTGGTATCTGACAGGATTTCTGATGGAAAAGCCGTTGGCCGACCTGCGCGACGATTTAAAGTTATTGGGCTTCGAGCGAAATGATGATATACATGAACCCGAGGATCATGCGGCCGCGATTTTTGAAGTTTTTTCTGTTATGATCAATGATGCTTCCGGCCTGACCGAACAGCAGCGTTTCTTTGATAAACACATGAAACCCTGGCTGGGACGTTTTTTTGCAGATTTGGGCAACGCCCGATCAGCCGATTTTTACAAACCCGTCGCGCATTTTGGCGCGGCCTTTATCGATCTGGAGCAAGCCTACCTTTCGATGCGCAGTTAACAATCCGTACAACCAATCTCTATTACCCTGTGGAGGAGAAAGACGTGAAAAACAAAAGCCAACCCAAGGATCAGGAACGCAGAGAATTTATAAAAAAGTCCACCCTTGTGGGAGCAGGTGTGGCAGCCACAACCATGGCCAGTACCAGCG
>JAACFA010000042.1 GCA_009937625.1 Gammaproteobacteria bacterium
AGTTGCTGATCACGCTCTCGGACGGTAAACCCGATGACTACGATACCTACCACGGAGAATACGGTATCGAGGACACCCGCATGGCGCTGTTCGAAGCGCGCCAGCGCGGCATTCATCCATTCTGCATAACCATCGACGAAGAGGCGCGCGATTACCTGCCGCACATGTACGGCGATTCCAGCTACGTGCTGATCGATAAAGTAGACAAACTGCCCTACCGCATCTCCGAGATCTACCGCAGCCTGACCAGCTGATTTTCCCATGCTCGAATATCAATCCAGACTTATAACTCGCTCCAACTGCTACCAGCCCATGCAACGATGCTTTTAGTCGGGGCGACTTCGGTTTCTCTCGATTCGGAATTCGACTATCATCGCCAAATTGTACAAGTCCGAGAGAATCAACATGTCTATTCACGCGATCGATTCGAATCTTGACCCTGTCACCCAGGCTAAAATCGACCTTGCGGCATCGCTGCGCCTCGCGGTCTACCACGAACTCGAGGAAGGTATCGATAACCACTTCACGGTGACCGAGCCGGGATCCGACGATCGCTACCTGGTACTGCCTTTTGGCCTGCACTGGTCCGAGGCGCGCGCCAGCGACATGATGAGTTTCAACGAGGCCGGCGAGACCCTCGATGGCGACGGTGTCGTCGAGCTTTCGGCGCAATGTATCCACGCGCCGATCCACCGCATTACCGGCAGGCGCGTCGTGTTCCACACGCATCAGAACTGGGCGCTGGCGCTCAACATGCTGGAAGACAATCGCCTGATCCCGGCCTGCCAGACCTCGGCATTTTTCGAGGGTATCATTGCCTACGACGACCATTATCCCGGAACCGCGGATACGCTCGAAGAAGGCGAACGTCTGGCGCAGCTGATCGGCGACAAGCAGGTCGTGTTCCTGAAAAACCACGGCGTACTGGTCGCGGTAGACTCGATCGCGCGCGCCTACCGCATGCTTTACATGCTGGAACGCGTGTGCCGGGCGCAGATTCGCGCGATGAGCACCGGCAGCAGGCTGCAGCCGATTTCAGCGGAAGTTATCCGCCAGGTTCAGACGCCGGACCCAAAAGATCGTCACAAGGGCGAGCGCGACAACCTGTTCTTCGCGGCGATGAAGCGTCTGCTCGACCGCGAAATGCCGGGCTACGCCGACTAGACCCGCGGCACTGCCCGCCTGCAAAGCGTTACGCGGACCGCTACCGATCTTGATTGGTCCAGGCCGCTTCTTTACCATCAGGCATCTGTCACAAATAAAGACAATCATCATGGCCATCAGACTCCCGCTTCGCTGCCTGCTGCTCACGTTGACGCTGGCATTCACCGGCGCCGCGCTCGCGGTGCCCGCCGAGGGCACCAGGATCATGATCTCGGCGCCTTCGAATTACGCGGTGGAGGCCGGCAAGGCAATCGCCAACAAGGGAGGTAACCTGGTGGATGTCGCGGTGGCTGTCGGGCTGGCCCTGACGGTAACCAACCCCTCCAACGCGTCGCTCGGCGGCGGCGGTTTTGCGCTAGTAAGCATGGGCCAGGGTGTAGACGTGCTGGACTTCAGGGAATCGGCGCCCGCCGCGACCTCTCCCGGATTTTATCTCGATCGGGAAAAAGGCGCTTCGTGGAACGGTGGCGCGGCCGTTGGGGTGCCCGGCGTGGCCGCTGGTTACTGGGCCCTGCACCAGAAGTATGGCAAGCTGAAATGGACCGAGCTATTCGACTCGGCATTGCGGCTGGCGCGTGAGGGTATCGAGTTTACCGGAACCGAGTCACGCTACTCGGAAACCCAGAAGGATCGATTCAATTCCGCTGGCCTGCGTCATTTTTACAAGACGCCCGAGCGGCACTACGAGCCCGGAGACGTTTTGCAGCAGCCGGCGCTGGCGCAGGCCCTCGAAAAGCTGCGTGACCAGAATCTCGCGGGATTTTACCGTGGCGCGGTCGCGCGGGATATTGCCGACACGGTGCAGGCCAATGGCGGCGTTATCACGACGGCAGACCTGGCCGCCTACGAGGTCCGCTGGCTCGAGCCGCTGCAGACCGAGTTCAAGGGCCACCAGCTTTACTCGATGCCGCCGCCGAGCAGCGGCGGCGCTGTCATCAAGGCGGCGTTCGAACTTTTCGAGCGGGTTGATATCGAGCAGTATCCGCCACTGAGTGTCGATGAAATTCATTTAATGGCAGAAGTGTTGAATCGCGCCTTCCGCGGCAGGGCACTGCTGGGCGACCCGGATTACCATGAGAACCCTTTCGATCGGATTCTATCCGCCGGATATCTCGACGAAATGGCGCGCAGTATCGACCTGGCGCGAGCCACGCAGCTGGCACCGCTGGTCGACAAGGCGCCCGACGACTCCACCGAGACCACCCAGTTTTCGATCCTCGACGCCGACGGCAACGCCATTACGCTGACAATCACGCTCAACGGCAGCTATGGCTCCGGGGTGGTCTCCGAAAAATTCGGGATTTCGCTCAACAACGAAATGGACGATTTCACTACCCGCCCCGGGGAACCTAACGCTTTTGGCCTGGTGCAGGGTTACGGCAACCGGGTGCAACCCGGGAAACGGCCGCTCAGCTCCATGAGTCCGACGCTAATCGCAAAGGATGGCAAAATCGTCATGAGCCTCGGCGCGGCGGGCGGGCCGAGAATCATCAGTAGCGTGATTCAGACGATATACCGGGTTCTCGTGACCGGGCTCGATATCGATCGCGCCGTCCAGTTCCCGCGCGTCCATCACCAGTTCCTGCCCAACAAGCTCTACATGGACGAGTATAAATTTTCGCCAGAAGTCGTGGCCGGCCTGCAGCAGCGGGGTCATGAAACCGTGGAGCAACGGCCCGGTTACCTCGGCAGAATCAAGGCGGTGCGATTAAACGATAAAAATTACCTGGAAGCGGCTTACGACAATCGCAGTGAAGGCGCCGTCGGCGGGTTCTGAAAAATCCGGTCCGCGCGATAAAATAGAGCGACCGTTACAGCCTAGGCGTCATTGCCGGTTAATCTCTTGTACTTTTCCATCAGCTCCTCCTGCGTTTCCGGGTATTCCGGGTTAAACGGAATACAGTCCACCGGGCAAACCTCGACGCACTGGGATACTTCGAAATGCCCAACACACTCGGTGCACAGCAGCGGATCGATGACGTAATATTCGTCGCCCGGATATATCGCGTCATTCGGGCACTCGGGCTCACACACATCGCAATTGATACATTCGTCCGTGATCATTAACGCCATGGATACATCTCCACCAACAACTACTTCAGGGACTGCAGTTTGGTCGTCAACCGATGCAGGATCTCGGGGTGCAAAAACTCCGAGACGTCACCGTCGAGCCGCGCAATTTCACGCACCAGGCTCGACGAAACAAAGGCGTAACGCTGCGCGGCGGTCAGGAACACGGTTTCGATTTCCGGAGCCAGCGATCGATTCATTCCGGCCAGCTGCACCTCGTACTCGAAGTCTGAAATGGCGCGTAATCCCCGAATGATGACATCGGCGTCGCAATCGCGCGCAAAGTCGATCAACAGGCCCGAGAAAGGCTTTACCGAGATACGGTCATTGTCGTCGAACACCATTTCCAGCATTTCGAAACGCTCGTTAATATCGAAAAATGGTTCCTTGGCGAGGCTGTCGGCAACCCCGATAACGACGTGATCGAACATTTTCAGCGCGCGCTGACAGATATCGATGTGTCCGCGGGTAACCGGGTCGAAAGTTCCGGGGTAGATTGCGGTTCCCTTCATGGATTACCTCTGTATTCCAGCATCTGCTGCCAGGCAAAATATACGCAAGATTCTAACGGCTTAAGCGCCATTCGGCTATAGCGTAGTTAACCTGGCCGGCGGTTTTCTGTTTAAGCCACTGCAGGCTGCTTGACGGCAATATGAACTCTTCCGCTGCGGGCCACTCGAAGTAAACGCGCGCGTCCGGCTGCAGGCAGCCGCCCGCCTCGAGCTTTAGAAACACCTGTTGTCGCAGTTCGGGCGAGGCATAGGGTGGATCGATAAAAACCAGGTCGAATTGCTGCCGCAGCCGCGTAATCGATCTTAGCGCGTCACCGGCGATGATTTCGATCGCATCGGGGTGGAGTTTTTGCGCCTGGACGCGCAGATACTCGACCGCTCGCGGCTGTTGCTCCAGCGCAACGAGTCGACTCGCACCGCGCGACAGCGCCTCCAGGCCCAGCACCCCGCTGCCGGCAAAGCAATCGAGCACGATAGCGCCCGGGCAGTGCGCAGCCAGCCAGTTGAACAGCGTTTCGCGAATCCGGTCCGGCGTCGGGCGCAGTCCTTCGACGTCGATCACGTCCAGTTTACGGCCGCGCCATTTGCCACCGATGATTCTAATGCGGGATTTCCGCGAGTCTGCCATATTCACGCTTTATGTGGGTTAGAAGTGCACAGATGGAATCGCTTTCTGTTAGCATATTGTGCCTGAAATCTGTTACCCGGAAAAACGATGTTCGGATTTAAATCTGCTGCTAAAGAGGACAGCGAAAAGCCTTCCGGCCTGTTCGCCTCCCTGCGCCAGCGGCTTACGAAAACCAGGGAAAACCTGTCTGGCGGCCTGGCCGATTTGCTGCTGGGCAAAAAGCAGATCGACGATGACGTGCTGGAGCAGCTCGAGGACCAGTTGCTGATGGCCGACGTCGGGATGCAGGCGACGCAGAAAATCACCTCGAGCCTGACCAAATCGCTGCAACGCAGCGAACTCGGCGATAGCGAAACCTTGATCGGTGCACTGAAAAACACCATGACAGAAATTCTCGCGCCGTGCGCCATCCCGCTCGATATCGACCCTGGAAAAAAGCCCTTCGTTATCCTCATGGTTGGTGTCAACGGTGCCGGCAAAACCACGACCGTCGGCAAACTAGCGCGGCAGTTCAAGGATCAGGGGCTCAAAGTCATGCTGGCAGCCGGCGACACTTTCCGCGCCGCCGCCGTGGAGCAGCTGCAGAGCTGGGGGGATCGCCTGGAGATTCCTGTCGTCAAGCAGGGCCAGGGGGCCGATTCGGCGTCGGTTATCTTCGACGCACTGCAATCGGCCCAGGCGCGCGGAATCGATGTGCTGATAGCCGACACCGCGGGTCGGTTGCACACTCAGGTCAGCCTGATGGACGAACTGGAGAAGATCAAACGCGTGATGGCCAAGCTCGACCCTGGCGCGCCGCATGAGACCCTGCTGGTACTGGATGCAATTACCGGCCAGAACGCGCTGGCGCAGGCCAGCAATTTCAGGGACGCGGTCGGAATCACGGGCATCGTGCTGACCAAGCTCGACGGCACCGCCAAGGGCGGCATGATTTTCAACGTTGCGGAGCAATTGCATACCCCGATCCGGTTTATCGGCGTCGGCGAATCGGTGGAAGACCTGCGCCCTTTCGATAACGAGGAATTTGTCAATGCCCTGCTGGCAGATGCCTGAGCCTGATTTACGCCAATGATAGAATTTCACAACGTAACCAAGCGTTACGAAGGCGGTTACGAGGCCCTGACCAACGTTTCACTGCAGCTTGCCGACGGCAAAATGGCCTTCATCACGGGGCATTCCGGGGCCGGTAAGAGCACCCTGCTGAAAATCATAGCCCTGATCGAAAAACCGACTCGCGGACAGGCCTTGCTGAACCGGATCAACCTGAACACGGTATCACGCCACCGCATTCCCTACATCCGCCGCAACATCGGCGTGATTTTCCAGGACCATCAGCTGCTATTCGACCGCCCGGTGTTCGATAACGTAGCGCTGCCGCTGCAAATCCAGGGCTATCGGCCACAGGAAGTCGCCAAGCGAACCCGTGCAGCCCTCGACAAGGTGGGCCTGCTGCACAAGGAAAAATCGATGCCGATAACGCTGTCGGGGGGAGAGCAACAGCGCGTCGGTATCGCGCGCGCGGTGGTGCACAAGCCCATGCTACTGCTCGCCGACGAGCCCACCGGTAATCTCGATCCGGTGCTGTCGCGCGAAATTATGCAAATCTTCGTCGAGTTCAACCAGGTGGGCGTAACCGTGCTGGTGGCCAGCCACGACCTCGGACTGATCGACGAACTCGATAAGCCTCGTCTCACGCTCAACCGGGGGCAACTGATCCTGAATGACCTGGTGGATGACGCAGCGGAGACTGACGATGGCTGGTAGTAACGTTAAACGTCGTGGACCAGCCACGACCAACCGTATTTCGGCTTACCTGCTGCACCACCTGCAGTCGTTGATATTCAGCCTTGGAAAAATTTACCAGGCGCCCGCCACCACCATCATGACGGTAGCGGTAATCGGCATTACGCTGTCACTACCTGGCGGTTTCTACCTGTTTTTGAAAAACATCGATGCCATGTCGGGTGATTTTCGCTCGAGCTCGCAAATCAGCCTTTACCTCGATCTCGGCCTCAGCGAGAAACGCGCGCGCGAGGTGGAAAAAGATATCGCCGGCATGGACCAGGTTGACTCGACGCGCTTCATCTCGCGCGACCAGTCGCTCGAGGAGTTTCGCCAGAACTCCGGCTTCGGCAAGAGCATCGATACGCTGAGCAGCAATCCCCTGCCGCATACCATTATCGTCGAGCCGATCGAAGCGGATACTTTCGCTATTCGCAATCTGCTCAACGCTTTACAGGCAATGCCGGAAGTTGAAATCGCGAAGCTCGATACGGAATGGCTGGAGCGGCTATACACCATTATCGAGATCGCCAAACGCTCGGTTACGATCATCACCATCCTGTTCGCCTGCGCGGTATTGCTGATTATCGGCAACACGATCCGACTCGATATTCAGAACCGATACCAGGAAATAATCGTCACCAAGTTAATCGGCGCCACCGACGCTTTTATTCGTCGTCCCTTCCTCTACGGCGGCGTCTGGTACGGCCTGCTGGGTGGCATAATTAGCTGGTTGATTGTCGAGATCGGCTATCTCGCAATCTCGGGTCCACTGGAGCGGCTAAACCTGCTGTATCAGTCGGAAATGACGCTGATTACTTTTTCGTTTCACGACTTTATCATTCTCATAACATCTAGTACTCTACTTGGACTCGCCGGCTCCTGGATTGCAGTTGCCCGGCACCTGAACCAGATAGAACCAAGCTAATCAGGTAATCCATGCCCCCAAAACGCCGAATATTGCTGATTGATTCCTCGGATTCGGCGCGCACTATCCTGTTCAAGGAAATTTCCAGCCGTGCGCCCGAGCTCGACATCATTGCTTGCGGTACCGGCAAGGAGGCAATGACTGCGGTCAAACGTTTCGAGTTCGAGATTATTACGACCGGCATCACGCTGCCGGATACCGACGGTTATCAGCTCATCGAAGAAATCCGTCAAACTCCGAAAAACAAGGATACCGCGATTTTCGTGGTTTCGGGCGATACCGATACACGCGTCATGGGCGCGGGCATGGAAGAGACCGACGCGGTGACTGCCTACTTCGACAAGGCCGAGGGCCACCGGTCACTGGTGAATTTCATTCTAAATTTTCTTGGCACCCATAACGAGCTGCCGATCAAGATTCTCTACGTCGACAAGAGCGCTACTTCGACCGCGATCACCACCGGCATACTCGACAAGAGCGGTATCGAATATGTCCATTTTCGCGACGCGGCAGAAGCACTGGAATGCCTGAAACAAGACCTCGCCGCCGACGCCAACTGCAGTTTCGATGTCATGATTACCGACCTGATGTTAACCAGCAAGATGAACGGCTATGAACTGATCCAGAGCATTCGCAACGAGCTTGAGCTGGATTACCTGACCCTGCCTATCCTGCTGATGACGATCGAGCCCGGCGAGGACGAACGCACCGATTTCACGGCAATTTTTGGCGCCGGCACCAACGATTTCATTACCAAACCGGTCGACGAAGACGATTTGCTGGCACGCCTGCAAACCCTGGTCAACATCAAGCGTCAAAGCGAAGCGCTGAATCCCTGAAGTTCAGCCCGCCGCGCCGGCCTGGCTAGTGCTCGTGACCGCCCGGACCGTGCACATGCCCGTGCGCCATTTCTTCCTCGCTGGCGTCGCGAACGTCTTCCACGCTGACTTCGAATTTTAGCGATTTACCCGCGAGTGGATGATTGGCGTCCACCGTCACCATTTCTCCGTTTACTTCGGTAATCACCAGGTTGATCTGACCCTGGTCAGTTTGCGCGGTGACAGCCATGCCGGGTTCCACTTTTTCCATTCCCTGAAAGGCTTCCATCGGCACCTGCTGGATGCGATCGTCACTGCGCTCGCCATAGGCATCGGCAGCCTCCACGACAACTTCGAGTTCGTCGCCAACCGCCTTTCCCTCCAGGGCCTGTTCCAGGCCGGGGATGATATTCTGTGCGCCGTGCAGGTAGGTCATCGGCTCGGCATTTTCCGAGGAATCGATGACTTCATCACTTTCGGAATCGGAGACCTTGTAGTGAATGGTGACAACCTTGTGCTGAGCAATAGTCATGTTTTCTCCACGTTGTGTGTCCCGTTAAGGGACAGATGATTGGGCGTTCCACGCAGCTCGCGATCAAACTACGAGTAAACCTGGAGGCTTCACGCAAAGGCGGGGTTAACAATACGAGTAAAGAAAGCCAGACTCTACGGATTTTGATTATAACAAGACTGCCGACTCGATTTTTACCTTATTTAACCTCGAGAGACATACCGGTCAGGAGTCGAAGCCGCTGATGAGACTGATCTATAACCGTTCAGGAGACGTATATACTAGGGATTTTTCTTTAATATCCATACATTTAGCGAGTATATTAATGTTTGCTAATAAACTTGAACTTTTAGCGACGTTTATGCTCTAATTGCTAGCACTCGAATGGCATGAGTGCTAAAAATTAGATACATCGAGGAACTCTATGAGCACAGAACTGGTCCCTACTAGCAAAACCATGCCCATTTTACTGGGCAGCTCTAACCTGGACGCCTACATTCAGGCCGCCAGAAGCGTGCCTATATTGAGCGCTGAAGAAGAGTATTCGCTGGCAAAAGATCTGCAGGACACGGGCAATATCGAATCGGCCCAGAAGCTGGTCCTGCCGCACCTTCGTTTTGTCATCAAGATTGCTAACAACTACGCCGGCTACGGTCTGCCGGTCCCCGACCTGATTCAGGAAGGCAGCATCGGATTAATGAAGGCGGTCAAGCGATTCCGCCCCGAGGTAGGCGTACGCCTGGTATCTTTCGCGGTTCACTGGATCAAGGCCGAAATTCACGAGTACATCCTGAAGAACTGGCGCATCGTCAAGGTGGCTACCACCAAGGCACAGCGCAAGCTGTTCTTCAAGCTGCGCAGCCAGAAAACCCGGCTCGGCTGGTTTAAGTCAGAAGAGATCGATCACGTCGCTGAAACGCTGGGTGTTACCCGCGAGAACGTAATCGAGATGGAAAACCGCCTCAACAACTACGACCTCGCGTTCGACCCGTCCAGCGACGAGGACGAAGACTCGGCTTATCTGGCGCCGGCAAATTCGCTGGCATCGAACAGCCCGACGCCGGAGCGCCTGCTCGAGGCGCAGGACACAGAGCAAAATAACATGCAAATGCTGGGAGCAGCGCTGGAAGACCTGGACGATCGCAGCAAGGCAATCGTGACTCGTCGCTGGCTTACCGAACCCAAGGCGACGTTGCATGAGCTGGCGGACGAGTACGGTGTTTCAGCCGAGCGTATACGCCAGATCGAGGGCAACGCTTTCAAAACGATCAAGTCGTCATTCGTCGCTTAAAACGGATCAAAAAACTGCAAAATCAAAGCCCGGTTCCGCCGGGCTTTTTTGTATCCGGTGTCTTTATAAATAAATACTATAATCAGGGCTGTTATCAATCGAGTTTATATATATGCCGGACACCGATTCTCCTGCCGAAGAAGATGCTGAAAAGAGCCTGCTAAAAGCCAGGATAAAGGCACTCGAGACAGACCTGCGGCAAAAAAAGGAAATCATCCTCGCCCAGCACACCAAGCTCGAGGCTTTCTTCGATTCGTCGATCGATGCGCTGGTACAAATGGATTTCGACGGTCATATTACCGGCTGGAACCAGCAGGCCGCTAAAATCTTCGGCTGGACCGCCGATGAAATTCTCGACCAAAGGATCGAAAATACCATAATTCCAGTGCGCTATCGGGCCGCCCATCGCAAGGGAATGAAACGGTTTCTCGATACCGGAGAATCGACGGTACTGAACACCCTGATCGAGATTCACGCCCTGCATCGAAACGGCCATGAGTTTCCGGTCGAGATGTCACTTTCGGTTCTCGACTCTCCCGACCTGCAGGAATTCAATGCCTATATCCGGGACATTTCGGAGCGTAAGCACGCCGAGACAGTGATCTGGAACCAGGCTAATTTCGATTCGCTAACAAGTCTTCCCAACCGTAATCTGTTTTTACAAAAGCTCGAACACGAAATTCGCTCTTGCGACCGCAGCAACCAGTCGCTGGCGCTGATGTATCTGGACCTCGATCGTTTCAAGGATGTTAACGATTCGCTGGGGCACGACATGGGTGACCTGTTGTTAATCGAAATCGCGAATCGCCTGAAAAAAGTAGTGCGTGAAATCGATACGGTCTCCCGGCTCAGCGGCGACGAATTTACGATCATCCTCGGAAACATCGACGACCAATTGTCGGTACAGCCGATATGCCAGGAGTTGCTGGATACACTGGCGCAGCCTTTTCAACTCGATAACGAAAAAGTGTTCCTGACAGCCAGTATCGGGGTTACTTTTTATCCGCAGGATTCAAAAGACATCGAAAATCTGCAGCGTAATGCTGATCAGGCGATGTATGCCGCCAAGGCCGAGGGTAGCAACCGGTTTAATTTCTTTACCCCCGAACTGCAGCAGCGCGCCCTCAGAAAACGCAAAATGATCGGCGACCTGCGCAAGGCGATCGACAACCAGCAGTTCAAAATCTACTATCAACCCATTGTTGATCTGAGCCAGGATAAGCCGATCAAGGCTGAAGCATTGCTGCGCTGGCATCATCCCGAATCAGGCATGGTGAGTCCCGCCGTATTCATTCCAATCGCAGAAGAGACAGGTTTGATTTCCGAGATTGGCAGCTGGGTTTTTTATAACGCCATCGAAAAGGCCGGCCAATGGCGAGAGCGCTTCAACCCGGATTTTCAAATCAGTATCAATACATCCTCGAGGCAATGGATCGACGAGGCGGCGGCCATGAACCAGTGGTTTGCCCACCTCGATGAGCTCGGCATCAGTGGACAGGCCATAAGCGTAGAGATCACCGAGGGATTACTAGTGGATGCACGCGACAAGATCACCAATCGCCTGCTCGATTTCAGGGACGCCGAGATTCAGATTGCGATCGACGATTTCGGCACCGGTTATACGTCGCTGTCCTATCTGAAACAGTTCGATATCGACTATCTAAAAATCGACCAGTCTTTCGTGCGCAACCTGGACCACGAGCAAAACGACCTCGCACTATGCGAAGCCATCATCGTAATGGCGAAAAAGCTCGGCATCAAGGTGATTGCGGAGGGCGTCGAGACCGAAAACCAGGATCGGCTGCTCAAGGAATTCGGCTGCGACTTCGGCCAGGGTTACCTCTATTCGCGGCCGGTACCGGCACCTGATTTCGAAATCCTGCTCGATCAGTGGAACCAGAAAGACAAGCCGGGCTCGACTAAAATCACCGCCTGAATCCGCTCTTCCGAACTAAACTCCTCGAGAATACTGTTACCTCGCGCAATACCGTGCATGTGGCGGTCGCCTCTTGTTTCAGTCACTAGTTACTCGCAGGCGAAAAAAAGCCCGGCAAGGCCGGGCTTCTTATCATGCGTAGTTCGCTGGATGTCTAAAGCCAGTAAACGAAAATAAACAATCCCAGCCAGACCACGTCCACGAAGTGCCAGTACCAGGCAACCGCTTCGAAGGCGAAGTGATTATCCGGCGTAAAGTGATCCTTGGCGGCGCGGATCATGATAATGGTCAGCATGATGGCGCCCATGGTAACGTGGAAACCGTGGAACCCGGTTAGCATGAAAAAGGTGCTGCCGTAGATTCCCGAATCGAGTCGCAGATTCAGATCCTGGTAGGCGTGCACGTACTCGTAAGCCTGCAGCCCGACGAACCCGAAACCAAGCACAACGGTCGCGAACAACCAGTAAACCAGCCAGGTTGTATCCCTACGCTTGAGCGCCCAGTGGGCCAGGGTGACGGTCCAGCCCGACGTTAACAGGATCGCGGTATTGATCGCCGGCAGGCCCCAGGCGCCCATAACTGCCGTGGCTTCATTGAATTTCTCTGCCAGCGGTACCGACAATAGAGGCCAGGCCGCCTCGAAATCGGGCCACAGGTATTGCGCGGTCGCATCGTTGTTAGACGCCCCGTCGAGCCATGGAATAGAATACTGCCGCGCGTAGAACAATGCGCCGAAGAAGGCGGCGAAGAACATGACCTCGGAAAAGATGAACCAGCTCATGCTCCAGCGAAAAGTCGTATCCACCTGTTTGTTGTAAAATCCGCTCAGAGACTCGGTAATGACCTGACCGAACCAGCCGTACATCATGAAAAAAATGATCGCGAGACCGACAAAAATCGGGGTTGCGCTCCAGGTGTCGTGCAGGTAGTTAGCGATACCAACTACCGTCAGCGTCAATCCGATGGAACCAATGATTGGCCAGTGGGTGCCATGTGGTACGTAATATTCTTCGTTTGTAGTACTACTCATGGATCGTCTCTCTCTGTATCCGAAATGCTATTTTATCCCTGTTCCTGACCGAAGAACGTATAGGAAAGGGTAATCTGTTCTATTTTGTCCGATATGTCCCTGCCGACGACAAATCGCAGCGGCATATCGCGTGTCTCGTAGCCCTCGAGCGCCTGCTGGGTGAAGCAGAAACATTCGGTCTTGTTAAAATGCTCGGCCGCCGTCCCGGGCGATACGCTCGGTATCGCCTGCCCCAGCGTTTTATCCCTGCTGGTGCTGCGCACCCGGTACATGGCTTCATATACCTGCCCCGGGTGGATCTCCATCTTCTTCACCAGCGGCTCGAAGTCCCACGGCAACCCGGAACTGGTGTTCGCCAGGAAACGCACCTCGATAGTACGCGACCGGTCGACCGGATCGGTGACCTCGGCAGCCTGGATGCGACCGGTTTTGCCGTTGAGGCCGGTTATGTCGCAAATCACGTCATACAGCGGCACCATCGCAAATCCGAAGCCAAACATCAGCACCGGGATCAAGGCCAGTTTCAGCGGGCTGGTCTTCATCAAAACTTGCCCCACAGAAACGTGGCGACGAAAAACGTGACTACTATCAGCACATGCGCGACGACGATCCGCCAGGTACGTCTGCGACGTTCCACGGAGGTAATGTAATCCTCATCGTGCTGTTGCTGCTGCATCGTGGTCACGAGTCGCTCTTACTGCCTACTTGACCGGCGGTGCCTGGGTGAAGCTGTGATAAGGCGGTGGCGAAGGCAGTTCCTCGAATTCCAGGCCGGTGGCGCCTTCCCATACCTTATCAGTGGCTTTCACGCCGCCCTTGATCGTCTTGATCACGATATAGAGGAAAAATACCTGGGCCAGGCCGAAGGCGAAGCCGCCGATACTCGAGATCTGGTTGAATTCGGCGAATTGTAAAGAGTAATCCGGTATCCGGCGCGGCATGCCCGCGAGGCCAACAAAGTGCTGCGGGAAGAACAATACGTTCACCGCAATCGTCGACCACCAGAAATGGATCTTGCCGAGAGTCTCGTCATACATGTGCCCGGTCCACTTCGGCACCCAGTAGTAAAACGCGGCGATAATCGAGTACAGCGCGCCGGTTACCAGCACATAATGGAAATGCGCAACGACGAAATAGGTATCGTGATACTGCGTGTCGACCGGCGCCACGCCCAGCATCAGGCCGGAGAAACCGCCTATGGTAAACATCACGATAAATCCGAGAGCAAACAGCATCGGGGTTTCGAAGGTCATCGAACCTTTCCACATCGTGGTCACCCAGTTGAACACCTTGACCCCGGTGGGCACCGATATCAGGATCGTCGCGTACATGAAATAAAGCTCGCCCGCGACCGGCATACCCGTGGTGAACATGTGGTGCGCCCATACCATGAATGACAGGATCGCGATCGACGCAGAAGCGTAAACCATCGAGCTGTAGCCAAACAGCGGCTTGCGCGCGAAGGTCGGCACGATTGCCGAAATCACGCCAAATGCCGGCAGAATCATGATGTATACCTCGGGGTGTCCGAAGAACCAGAAGATGTGCTGGAACATGACCGGGTCGCCACCGCCGGCGGCATCGAAGAACGAGGTACCGAAGTGACGGTCGGTCAGCATCATGGTAACGGCGCCGGCGAGCACCGGCATAACCGCGATCAGCAGGTAGGCGGTAATCAGCCAGGTCCAGACGAATAGCGGCATTTTCATCAGCGTCATGCCAGGCGCGCGCATGTTGAGAATGGTCGCGATGATGTTGATCGAGCCCATGACCGACGAAATACCCATGAGGTGCACCGCGAAGATGAAAAAGTCGGTAGTGTCCGGGGCAAAGGTTGTCGACAACGGCGCGTAGAAAGTCCAGCCGAAAGCCGGGGCACCGCCTTCCATGAAGGTGGTCGAAGCCAGCATCGCGAACGCGAAGGGCAGGATCCAGAAACTCCAGTTATTCATGCGCGGCAACGCCATATCGGGCGCGCCGATCATCATCGGCACCAGCCAGTTCGCCAGGCCAACGAATGCCGGCATGATCGCACCGAACACCATCACCAGGCCATGCATTGTCGTCATCTGGTTGAAGAAATGAGGTTCTACAAACTGCAGCCCGGGCTGGAACAGCTCGAGGCGAATGATCATTGCCATCCCGCCGCCGTACAGCAGCATGATGAAAGACAACCAAAGGTACAGGGTACCGATATCCTTGTGGTTGGTCGTCGTAACCCAGCGCATCAGGCCCTTGGCCGGACCGTGATGATCATGCTCGTCGTGAGCGGTGTCGTGTGTAATTTCAGTTGACATCTAATACCCCTTATCTTGCATTCTTGATCGCGGCAGGCTGAACCGTGTCGCCCACGCTGTTGCCCAACGCATTGCGCTCGTAGGTAATGACCGCGGCAATATCAACGTCATTGAGTTGACCCTTGTAGGCTGCCATCGCGGTACCCGCCTTGCCGTTGACGACGATATCGATATGCGCCGACTGGTCCGGGTTGGTAACGATGGCGCTGCCGGTCATCGCCGGAAACGCGCCTGGAATTCCCGCTCCAGTAACACCGTGGCATGCTGAGCAGTTGGCCTTGTAGACTTCCTCACCTCGAGCAACGAGATCCTGCATGGACCACTCCTGCTCGGCTGCCGAAGCAGCGGCCGCCGCCTCCTCTTTCTTGCTCACCAGCCATTGTTGGTATTCAGCTTCGCTAACCGCCTCTACCACGATCGGCATGAAACCATGGTCCTTGCCGCACAGCTCGGCACACTGTCCGCGGTAAGTGCCGGGTTCCTCGATCAGCGCCCATGAATCGTTGATAAAACCTGGAATGGAGTCCTGCTTGACTGCAAGCTCGGGCACCCACCAGGCGTGGATGACATCGTCCGAATGGAACAGGAAACGCACCTTTTTGTTGACCGGCAGCACCAGCGGTTCGTCGACTTCGAGCAGGTAGTTTTCATTACCGGTCGGGTCTTTTACGACGTCACGGCTCGACTGCGCGAGGTTGCTCACAAAGCTGATATCTTCATCGACGTAGGTATATTTCCATTTCCACTGCAGACCGGTTACCTGCACCGTGACTTCGGCGTCGGTCTTGGCGTCCTCGAGTTCGATCAGGGTACCGGTCGCGGGAATCGCGATTCCGATCAGTATCAGCAGCGGCACGATGGTCCAGACGATTTCCACGGTGGTGCTTTCGTGGAAGTTGGCCGGCTGTGCGCCCTTCGATTTACGATGGTGGATAATCGACCAGGCCATGGCGCCGAAAACGACCACGCCGATGGCGACACAGATCCAGAAAACCAGCATGTGCAGGCCGTAAAGCTGGCGACCGATAGGGGTCACGCTTTCGGTCATATTCAATGCATACTCGGCATATGCGACAGGCATCATAAAGAGTGAAACCAGGCCCGCAAGGATCACCGAACCAGGTTTGGTTAACTTCGTAATTCTCATTATTAACTCCCTAGAACATCGGCCCGCTGCTTCGCCCCAAA
>JAACFA010000043.1 GCA_009937625.1 Gammaproteobacteria bacterium
GGCGGTACATCGTCACCGAAGCCGAACAGTTTGATTTCGATCGACATATGGCGTGGCTCAGAGATTGAGACGCGCGAGCGTTTGCGGCAGCGGCACACCATCCTCGTCCCAGCCACGCAGTTGATAGTACTCGCCCAGCATCTGCGACAGATCGGCCACATCGCCCTTTCCTGCGCCGGCTTTCGCGGCTTCGGTTACGGTGCGTTCGGGTAACCTGTCGTCGACCTTGCTGAATCCGGCGGCGAGGTTGAAGCGGCGTTCCAGGTTCCAGATTCGTTCGCCGACCCGGAGCAGATTGTCGAGGTTCCAGTCTCCCTCGCAGGCGGCGTCAACCATCGCGGCGACGTGTTCCAGCGGAAACATGGCATTGGTAAATATGCATATACCGGAACTGTCGATCGCGCCGACAAGGTCCTGCGTGTTCTTGACCATGCTGGCTTTGCCCTCGGTGCTGACGTTGTTGAAGTCATCCACTACCGGCCGCGCGCGCATGTGGCAGGCGCCTCGATTGGAGGTGGCGTAGGCCAGCGCCATACCCTTCATCGCGCGCGGATCGTAACCCGGAAACTCCTGCCCCTTGACCGACATCGAAAACTCGGGGCGCCCGTATTTTGCGCATAGGCGCGCCGAGCCGAGACCGATTTCGGCGCCGAAGCCTTCACCGAAGGCGGTCAGTTCGGCGGCGCGTGCGAGCGCCGCGGCGTTGCCGAACCGCAGCTCGAGCCCGTCGGTGTCCTCGAGCGTCAGCGCGCCCTCCTCGAATAGCTCCATCGCCGCGGCGATGGAAACGCCCAGCGAAATCGGATCCATTCCCTGCTCGTTGCACAGGAAGTTGACGTAGTTAATCGTGTCCAGGTCGTCGATACCGCACATCGGGCCGAAGGCGAAGGCATTTTCGTACTCCAGGCCGCCCGAGGGTAACCGGTAGCGCGCTCGGTCGCCACCCTGCGGATCCGCGCCGTTGACCAGCGGCGAGGCCGGGTCGATGGTGGCGACGCGGCCGCAGCCGATGGTGCAGGCGAAACAGGCCTTGTTGCCCTGCAGGCTCGGTTTACCGTCGCTGCGGCGGGGAACCGTCACCGCGTCCGCGTTGATCGCGGCGACGCCCTCGAACTGCACGTCGCGGCAATTGCGCGTCGGCAGCGAGCCGAACTGGTTGGTGACGTCCATCATGTTGTGCGTACCGCGCGTGGTGAAGCGCTTGCGCACCGGGCTAGGTTGCAGCACCTCCATGGTGGCGCGCACCGCCTGGCGAAAGCCGCCCGGATCTCGCACGCTGACGCCCCGGCTGCCGCGCACGGCGATGGCCTTGAGCTGCTTGGAGCCCATTACCGCGCCGACCCCGGAGCGGCCGTAGGCGCGGTCCATGTCGTTGACGATACAGGCGAATTTGACCCCGACCTCGCCCGCGCGCCCGATACTCGCGATCTTTGCCTGCGGTTCTGCCAGTTCGCGGCGCAGCCAGGGCTCGGTTTCCCAGACGCTGCGACCCCATAGCTCATCGGCGGGGCGTATTTCGACCCGGTCATCGCGGATCCACAGGAAAACCGGCGTCGGCGCTCTGCCTTCGATTATCAGGAGATCGTAGCCGGCCTGTTTCAACTCGGCGCCAAACATGCCGCCGGTGTTGGAGGCCGCGATGGTGCCGGTCAAGGCACCTTTGGTTACCGCGGACGAACGCCCGCCGGTGGGAGCGGTGGTTGCGGTCAACGGGCCAGTGGCGATGATCAGCTTGTTTTCAGGCGCCAGCGGGTCGACCGAGGGATCGACTTCCTCGGTCAGGTACTTGCTACCCAGGCCGCGCTGCCCGAGATACTCCTGCGCCCAGGCGCGGTTTAGCGGCTCGATGCTGCAGTTGCTCGAGCTTAGGTCGACTCGCAGAATCCGGTTTTGCCAGGCCATTGCGTTTCTCCAGAGCTCCGGCGGGATAGCCGGGAACTGTTTTACCGGGCATCTTACAGCGGATTATCGCGGATGTAACCACGCGGGCAGGTAGCTGTAGGGATCGCGCTTGATATTGTCGTTGTAGGGAATCTGCTGGGTGTCGAGCTTTTCCTCGAGTTTGCCCGCCTTGCCGATGTCGAACAGGTCGGTGGCGCCGCCGACAAACTCATTCCCCAGGTAAATTTGCGGGATAGTCGGCCAGTCGTTGCGCGCCGTCAGGACTTCGAGAATCTTGCCGCCACGGTCGTTTTCCTGGTAAGCCACGGAGTCGAGGTCTACGGTGAGGTAGGGGATGCCGCAACTATCCATCATCTTGCGCACCGACCAGCAAAATTCGCACCATTCCAGCGAGTAAATGACGACCTTGCCAGGATTGTTCGCGAGCGTCGTATCGACTTCGTTCAGCGCCGCGGGATCCAGCTCAACAGCGGCGGCGAGGGCCGGCTCGTCCGGTTCCTCGGTTTCCTCCGCCTGAGCGTCGCCGGCATCGAAACGGTAACCTGCGGTGGAGCAGGATAGCGCCATTTCCTCCTCGTTCATCTCTTCCTGGATGCTATCGAACAGCGGGGTCGACAGGTAGCGCTCGCCGGTATCCGGCAACATGCATAGAATGTTGCTGCCCTCGGGCGCACGTTCGGCTACCTGCAGCGCGCCGGCAAAGGTGGCGCCTGAACTGATACCGACGAAAATACCTTCCCGCCGGGCCAGGTCCATTGCGCACTGCATTGCGTGGTTGCCGTCGATTGGGACGTATTCGTCGATATTGTCGGCCGCCATTACCGGTTCGACCAGGCTCGGTATGAAATTCGGCGTCCATCCCTGCATCAGGTGTGGGCGGAAGTTCGGGTGGGTGGCGTGACTGCCATCGGCACTGCGAGGCTGCGCTATGCCGCTGTTGAGCAGTTGCGAGTTATCCGGTTCGCAGACCATGATTTTGGTGTTCGGGCTTCTGACTTTCAGAATACGCGAGACGCCGTTCAACGTGCCCCCCGTACCGAATCCCGAAACCCAGTAGTCGAGGCCGATGTCGGCAAAATCGGCGATAATTTCCTCGGCCGTGGTGCGGGCGTGGATATCGGCGTTCGCCGGGTTCTCGAACTGGCGCGACTGCCACCAGCCGTGCGCCTCGGCGAGTTCCCGCGCCTTGGCTACCATTCCCGATCCCATTTCCGAGGCTGGTGTCAGTACGACTTTGGCGCCCAGAAAACGCATCAGGCGCCGCCGCTCGACGCTGAAATTCTCCGCCATTACGATGACCAGGGGATAGCCTTTTTGAGCACAAACCATGGCGAGCCCGATACCCGTATTGCCGCTGGTAGCCTCGACTATCGTCTGTCCCGGCTGCAGCTCGCCGCGTAGTTCGGCGTCTTCGATCACGCCGAGCGCCAGTCGGTCCTTGACCGAGCCCATGGGATTGAAAGATTCGATCTTGACGTAAAGATTGACTTGCGGCGGGGCCAGGTAGTTAATTTTGACGGTCGGCGTGTTACCGATAGTCGCCAGTATGTTCTGGTAGCGTTTCCCCATGCCTGGACTCCTCAATAATTTATTTATCGGTGGTTGGTATACCACCCCTGGCGGACAACTGCGAGCAATAGTTTAATGTCCTGATCTGGATTATGCTTGCCGCATTCGACAGAATCGTTTAATCGGAGGAAATAACAATGTCATATGTTCTGGCAGTCACCTGGGTCGCGAAACCTGGTCATGAAGCCGAGGTGAAGGAAATCCTGCAAACCCTCGGCGAGGCATCGCGCCAGGAACCGGGCGTGATCAACTATACCGCGCATGTCGATCCCGACGACCCGCGACAGTTCTTTATTTACGAAATGTATCACGACGCCAGTGGTCTGGAGGCCCACCAGCAAACCGCCCATTTCAAGGAGTTCGTGCTGCAGAAAGCGATACCGTTGCTGGAAACGCGTGAACGCCGCTCGTTCGTGGCGCTCTAGCCCTGACGCGAGATCAAAGCGGCAGGTTGCCAACGTGATCGACCCCGGCGGCGGCCGCTAGTCACACAGGTTCATGCGTCTTTCTAGCCAGCACCGCCCGCTACCGCTTTTTGAATCAACGGAACCAGCGACTCGGGCAGCCTCACACTTCCGGACAGCGCGAACTGGTGAGCGCTGTCGGACATCTTGTTCCAGGTCTTCTGGATAATCTCGATCCATTTCTCCTCGCTGTAGTCCGGATGCTTGCCCACGAATTCGAGCATGTAATGCTCCATGAACACGAGGTCGGTGACGTCTTCGAGTAACTGGGTGTCAGGATTGCCCTTGATGTTCTTTTTGGCCACGGAATTTCGGACCCTTTCGATCGTCTCGTCGTCGTAGCCCGCCTGCTGCAGCAGAGCGGCCGCCGTGTTCGCCTGGATCTTGTACAAATCCTTGCGCCATTTCAGGTAGCCGATACGATCCATCGGGTAGGCGTTGCGCGGGGATTTCCAGCGTTCGATATGCTGCGCCCGGATGGCAAGTTTCATGGCATCGTCGGCATCGGGAGCGAAGCGTCGCAGCATATCCGACATGCGGTCGGAATAGAGCAGCTCTTTCGGCCACTCCTTGCCATCGGCGGATACCCGGTTGGGGTCCGCGCTGTTGGCGGCGTCGATAAGCGACAGGGCGGTCTCGTAAATCGTTTTCGATTGGGGCATCACGTGAATCCAGAATTGTTAAAACCGGGAGATTATACCCGCTCTGCTCATTCTGTCGTAGCCCGCATGATATTCGGGCAGGCGGGTATCCGGCCAGATCGCCTGTCGCCGGAAAGTGATTTTCGCCGGCGGGCTTGTTTAAAATAAAACAGATTAGAGCTAACCTATCGGGCTTCCATCGAAACCGCGAACCCAGGTTAAAAATAGAGGACGGATGCCGTTGCTGCGCGTTGTTTTCTGGAAAATCGGGTGTGAACTGGCGCATGTTAAAAGGGCGCTGTGGCCACAGTTCGATCGCAAGGTTTACTACTTTGCCTTTGGCGCAAATCTCTGCCGGGATGTACTCGAGCTGCGCCGTATCAAGGTGTTCGAAACCTTCGATTACGTGCTCGAGAAGGCCAGCCTGCAGTTTACCCAGCCCGGGTTCTACAAGGATCACGGCTATGCCTCGGCCGAAGCCGCCAGCGACGAAGTGGTATACGGCAGAATGTACCTGATCCTCGAGCGCGACGCGTTACGCATGGACTATTTCGAAGGTGTACCTTTCTTCAGGGTGCATGAAAAAGTGACGCGGCAGGTCGACGGTTTCAGCTTTTACTTCTACCGCGCAACGCGCGCGGTGGCGGGACTGAAGCCAACCCGCGAGTACCTCGATTATATCATCGACGCTTACCGGCAAATGCCCGTCGTTCCCGCCGATTACCTGGCGTCGATCGAGGAAATCGAAGTGCTCGAGCATTTCGCGCCGCTGGAACAAACCGGGGTGTTCGTTAGCGATTTAGACCGGTGGCCGAACAGGCTGCATCCAGTATTGCTCGGCTATGAAAGGTTATGTTCGAGAATGGTCGAAGTGCTCTGGCATCGCTCGCTATTGCAGTGGCTGATAAGAACCTAGCCAGCCGTTACGATACCGGGTTTATTCACGGCTGTCAGGCTGGTAGCCAGTTGGCGAAGTAAAGTACCAGGATGTAGCGTAATCCCTTGCCGCTGCCCACCAGGGCCAGGAACAACCACAGGCGCAGTTTCATGATGCCGGCGATCAGCGTTAACGCATCGCCGCCGAGCGGCATCCAGGCAAACAATAGCGACCAGAAACCGTAACGCCGATACCAACGTTGTGCGCGCGCTATCTGATCACGACTAAAGTAAAACCAGCGACGGTCCTGGAATCGCAGTAGATAAACTCCGAGCAGCCAGTTAACCACGGCGCCCAGCGTGTTACCCAGGGTTGCGATGATGACCAGTAGTAGCGGATCGCCGCCGTCGCGCAGCATGGCGAACAGCAGCAGTTCCGAGGAAAAAGGCAGTATGGTTGCCGCGAGGAAAGCCGATCCGAATAGCAGCAGGTAAGAGATCATTTACACTCGGCCCCGGCGGCTCTTGCAACAGGTAAAACCGCGGTGGCTAGTCGAGGCGGTTAACCGTTTTCGATTTTTTCGATCACGTAGCCACCGGAACGCTCGTCCAGCGACAGTTCCAGCAAGCCGCGGCGCTCGGCTTCCTGCAGCAGTTCGCTGAAAGAGCGCACGCCATAATAACTTTCGTTGAAGCCGGGCCGCCGGCGCTTCAGCGCCTGCTTGATCATCGACCCCCAAAGCTTTTCACTATCGCCGCGCTCGGTGTACAGCGCCTCGGCGGTTTCCATAACGAAGCCAATGGCCTGGTCGATCTTGTCTTCGTCGATCTTGTCTTCGTCGGTTTTACCCTGCTCGGCAGGTTTGGCGGCCTTGCTGACGGCCTTTTTCTTTGCCGCCGGCTTGCGCTTGCGCTGCTTGCTGGACTCGTCTTCGCGAGCGAGGTCGTCGTAAAAAATAAACTCGTCACAGTTGTTCATCAGCAGGTCCGAGGTCGAGCTCTTTACTCCAACGCCGATCACCGTTTTATTGTTTTCCCGCAGCTTGCTTACCAGTGGCGAAAAATCGGAATCGCCACTGACGATGACGAAGGTATCGATGTGTTCCTTGGTGTAGCAGAGATCGAGCGCATCGACCACCATGCGGATATCGGCCGAGTTTTTACCCGACTGGCGCGTATGCGGAATCTCGATGAGTTCGAACGCCGCATCATGCATAACCGCCTTGAATTCCTGGTAGCGTTCCCAGTCGCAATAGGCTTTTTTGACGACCACGCTGCCTTTTACCAGCAGGCGCTCGAGCACCAGGTTGATATTGAATTTTTTTATCCGGGCGTCGCGCACGCCCAGCGCCACGTTCTCGAAATCGCAGAATATCGCCAGATTCAGATCCTGGTTTACCGATGACATGTGTTTGCTCCCGGAGACAGTGCTCGATAGAGAGATTGGGGTTCTGGCGCAGTAAGCGGCGCCACTCAGGCGACAGAATAAACGTTTTCACCAACAATACATATCTGATTTTTCGTAATTTGGCGCAGACGGTGCCGGCCGCGCCCTGTTTGGCAGCGAACTGTGTCGCAACCGCCGGGCCGTGAAGATAGTTCTCGCACAGGTCTGCGGAATTGTCTTGCTCGAAACTCGTATCGGGATGACGCTCGCTGCCGGTTTACTCTATGATAGGCCGTACTAAACGGGGAGTGGATAACGTGGCTTACCAGAAATCCTTCGATTCAGCGGAATACGATAATCGCGTGGCGCGCGTCAAGGCAGCCATGCGGGCGGGCGGCTTCGACCTGATCATCTGCCAGGATCCGGCGAATATGTGCTACCTGAGCGGATTCGACGGCTGGTCTTTCTATACGCCGCAGTGCTTGCTGGTGCATATCGACGAGCCGTCGCCGATCTGGTTCGGGCGCGCGCAGGATGCAAAGTCAGCGCGAATCACCACCGATCTTCCGGCACAGAACATCCTGTCCTACTCGGAGCCGCTGGTGCATCACCCTATCCTGCATCCCTACGACGAGCTTTGCGAATTGATCAGGGATCGCGGCTGGGCCGACGCCGCCATCGGGGTCGAACTCGATGCGCATTATTACACCGCGAGGGCGCATCGGCACCTGGTGGATGGCTTGCCGGCGGCACGTATCGAAGATAATCGCGAGCTGGTTAACTGGATCAGGTTGATCAAATCCGATGCGGAAGTCGAATACATGCGTGAGGCGGGGCAAATCTGCAGCCGTACGATGAACCGTGTAATCGACATGCTTGAGCCCGGGGTGCCACAAAACGAGATCATCGCCGCGGTTTACCAGAGCCAGGTGCTCGGGCTGGAAGGAAGGTTCGGTGATTACACCAGCCTGTGCCCGTTGATACAGGTCGGCGAGGGCACCAGTACGCCGCATCTGACCTGGAGCGACGAGCCCCTGCCGAACAATGAACTGGTGGTGATGGAAATCGGCGCGGCGCGGCGCCACTATCACGCGCCGTTAACCCGCACCATGCACCTCGGAAAACCGCCGGCTGAGATCGAGCGCCTCGCCGGGGTTATCGTCGAGGGCGTCGACGCGGCGCTGGAAATGGCCCGCCCCGGCGTTAGCTGTGAAGCGGTTGAGGCGGTCTGGCAGCAAATACTGAATAATCACGGCTATCACAAGGAGAGCCGGGTCGGTTATTCCATCGGGCTTAATTTCCCGCCCGACTGGGGAGAGCGCACCGCCAGTCTGCGCCCCGGCGACAAAACCGAACTGCAGGCGGGCATGTGTTTTCATTTTCAGTCGGGTGTCTGGCTGGAAAATTTCGGCGCCGCGGTGTCGGAACCTTTCGTCGTGACCGAACAGGGTGGCGAACGCCTGTGCGACGTTCATCGAGGTCTTATTGTCGTGGATTGATGGCCGCACCCGGGGCGCCGGACACCTGTGCTCGGGGGCGCTTAAACATAGAACATGTCCCGGTACATGCCCTCGGCCCAGGCGAGGCTTGCCTGGCCGCCCTGGGTATCCCATTTCTCGATCAGGTGCGTGCGATCGAAGGCGAATAGTCCACTCTGCTGATTGAACTTGTAGTAGGTGATGATGCTCATCGCCCTGAGCGGTTCGATGTCGACCGCGGAGAAACACATGGTCTGTGGGCTGCGCCACTGAACTTCATGTCCGAGCGCGTGGCCGGCAATGACCTCGGCGACGTATTGCGCTTCCGAATGCGCGGTGTGGCCGCCTTTGGAAAACGGTTGCGAGCGCGAGTCACCGGTAACGTAGACGCGCTCGTCGTCCAGCAGGTGGTAGCGGAACGGGTCGGTTTTTGCCGCTTTCTGCGGGCTTTGAGGATCTGCAATGCCGGCTTCCTCGATCAGGCTCGAGGTGCGCACCGGCGGGTAGATAATCGCATCGTCGAAGTCGTACTCGTCGAATTCGGTCTCGATCCTGCGGTCTTCGATATCGATATTGCTGATCAGTGAGCTGGGCAGATACTCGATGTAATCACCGTATAACTGCTCGAACGCTCGCGAAAAGCCCGCCTTTTTGATCTTGATATCGCTGTTCATATCGAGCAGCAGGATTTTGGCGCGCACTCGCCGGCGCTTGAGAACAGCGGCAACCATGCAGGCGCGCTCATAGGGTGCGGCCGTGCATCGATAGTCGCCGCTCGGTACCGTGAGCACGAAAGTGCCGCCCCTGAACTGGTGAATCTTGTGTTTGATGGTGAGCAGTTCCGAGCTGGTGACATAGCCGCCGGGATAGCGGTGAAACAGCAGGTTCTGGGCCTCGCTGTCCTCGACCCCGATGCGCGGGTAGTCGTACTCGATTCCCGGCGCCAGCACCAGGTAATCGTAGTCGACATAGCCCGCCTCGGTGTAGACGCGACGACTGTCGCGGTCGAAGCCCAGCACGGTCGCCTGCATGAAGTGGTAGCCATGGTTATTGGCGGCGTCGAAAAAGCTGTGACTCAGAAAATCGAGATCGACCTGGTCGGCGAGCCAGGCGTTGCTGACCGGGAACGAAACGAAGGCCGACTGCTTGTCGATCAGGATGACGTCGAAGGCGGGATTAAAGCGCCGCAGGTACTTGGCGATGGTCAGGCCCGACCAGCCGCCGCCGACCACTATGACCCGCGCACCCCTGGCGGTGGGAACGGCGGCCCTGCGTAACAGTTTTTGCAGAGCTGGTGCGGTTTGCGGCAGTGAATCACTCGCTTCGGATGCGGCGGCGGGAGCCGCGACGCCGGCCGCGTTTCCGGCGAGTACCGCACCCCCGGCCTGTAGGAAACGGCGCCGACTCAGTTTTTCCTTTTCAGTCATCCTGAATCGACCTCACTGAAAATCCGGGTTGCGCCATGCGGTACTGGGCGCCAGGTCAGCCTGTGGCACCGGCAGGTAGGAAACATAGTTCAGTACCTTGTCGAACTCTTCCGCGCTCAGCGCCACGAGCAGGGCAGCCATGCTGGGTTTTACCTGTCTCATGTTATTCCTGACCAGGCGAGCCTGGCGTGACATGTAGCTATAGTGCTGGCCCTGCAGTCGCGGATAGGATAGTTCGTTGTTACCCTCTCCGTCCGGGCCATGGCAGCTGGCGCAATGCCGACTGTAAAGCTCGCTACCCTCCCGGTACTCGGCACTCTCTGGCGGCCAGGGGCCTCGCCTGTGCGCCGGATTCATCGGCAGCGTCGATATGTAGGCGACCACGTCGCTGATGTTCTGGTAGCCGCCGATGGTGCGTTCCTGCACGAATGGCTGCATCGATGGATTAACCCGGCGACCGCTGCGAATATCGAGCAACTGCTTCATCAGCACGTTGACGTGCTGGCCGGCCAGCTGCGGGTAGGTGCCGTCATAGTTGCCCCAGGCCTCGGGCAGATGGCAGCGCGCGCAGATATCGAAGCTGCGGCGGCCATTATCGATGTCGGGCACGAATTCGAGCACCACGCGAATCGGCTCGACCGCAGTGGCTGCAGTCGAGAGTGACAGGACGATCGCGATAAGGCAGCTGTAACAGGTGATTTTCATCGGCAAAGCTGGTGACAGTTTTATCCCGGTTTTCTACACCTTAGGTGAGTCGGCCGCAGCTGTCCTTGATCTACAGCAATAATCAACTTGTCCCAGACATCGATTTCGTGTTCCAGAAATTCGGTTCCGACCTGGGACGCCAGGCCGTCGTAAAGTGCGCCACCCAGCCGGTCGCGTTCGTCGCGCGCCTGCTGTCGATACCACTCGTTCCTGTCGACGATATCGATGTCGACAAAACCCGCCGACTCCAGCGCCTGTCGATAGGTATTTGCCGAGGCTAACCCGAAATCCAGGCCCTCCGCTTCCAGGTAGGCCTGCATTTCGACCGAGGGTTCGCCCTCGTAACCGGCGAGCCAGTCACTGGCGGCAAACCAGCCGCCGGGCTCGAGCACGCGGTACACGTCCGCCGCCAGCGCGTGTTTATCGGCGATATGGATGATCGAATCCTTGCTGGTGACCGCTTCGAAACTCGCGTCGGCGAAGGGCAGGGGTCCCGGTTCGACGCAGATGAACTCGGTGCGATCGGCGACGCCGTGTTGTTGCGCGAGCCCGTTGCAGCGATCGATCAGCCACTCCTCGATATCGATGCCGGTCACCTTCCCGGCAGCGTGCTGTTTGACCAGGTGGATATCGATACCGCCGAGGCCACAGCCGATGTCGAGAACCGAAAGCCCTCGCAGGTCGACGCCTGCCAGGTAGCGGTCTATTTCATCGGTGCCGCCAGGCGACATGAAGCCTTCACCCCAGATGGCCTCGAGCAAAGCCATCAGGTTGTCGTCGTATTCCTGGTGTGCATCGGCATTCATATTGGGCCTCTTCTTTTGTAATCGCGATTGGCAGACATTAAACACTTTTTCCCGGCTAGATTCTCGCCTGTTTTATTGTCGGTTCGATACTCTGCGCCAGGCAGTTCAATCGATAACGACGAGCCGGCGTGGCGCCTGCACCGGCAGTTCCGCCACGTCTTCCTTGAATAACAGCGTGCAGATGTAATAAGTAATGCCGGACATGCGCGGGCTGAAAAACTGGCTTTCGAAGTTCACGCAGGTTCGGGGTTCGAACACTTTTTCGGACTCGCTATCCGACATTTCGTAGACGAAGTTGCCCACCCAGTCGGGTGGGAAGCCGATACCGAGTTCGTATCCGCCGACCCAGCCGGCGTCGGACCAGATACCGACCGAGTCGTAGTAGTCCCTGGCGGCAGTCACCAGTTCACCCACCGTCAACCCCGGTTTCAGAATCCTGGCTATAACGTCGAACACGCCGGAGGATTTGGCGTGGTACGCCAGAACGTCCGCCGGCGGCTCGCCCACGTAAAACGAGCGCGCCGCGTTGGCGTGGTAGCGCCAGTAAACTCCGCTGACGTCGATGTTGACCTGTTCCCCGGCCATGATCACCTTGCGGCTGGCCAGCGAATGGCCGGTGTTGGCCTTGGGTCCCGACAGTACCGGCAGCGTGATCGCGGGATTCTCGCCACCGGCTTTCGCCATTGCGTGAATCATTTCTCCGTAGACGTCCAGTTCGGTGACGCCGGGGCGGATTGCGTTGCGGGCGGCTTCGATGCCGATATCGGTGATGCGCGCGGCGTGTTCCATGTAGGCTATTTCCTGTGGCGATTTGACCCAGCGCACTTCGCGTAATACGTCGCTGCCGTCGGTGATCGCAGCGCCGGCGGCCTCGAAACCCTGGCGAAAGCGGGCGCTGATCGCCGGGTTAGGGCGGTAGCTGTAAAGCTCCATGCCGACCGTGCCGCCGAGCCAGCCTTCGGCCTTGAGCTCGTCGACGATGAAACCGATGCCGTCTCGCCGATTGTCGATCGGGAAAGTGCGAATATCTTCGGCACAGGTAACGAAACGGCACATGACTCGCTCGCTCGGGGTGTCGAACATGATGAAACGATCGTGGTCGACGTGAATCGCGATGCCGCTGGTGGCCGGCCACTGTTTCGGGCTTTGCGCCTGGTACCATTCGCAGGTATAGCCGCTGACGTAGTACAGGCTCTCCGGCGCCATCAACCACAGCAGGTCGATGTTGTCCTGAGCCATGCGCTGGCGAATCGCGTGCAGGCGTGATTTGAACTCGGCCAGCGAAAATCCCAGTTCCATCGCCGGATTGCACTGCTCCAGCACCAGGTCGCGATTTTGTCCCATGACGGCTACTCCTGAAGGTGTTACTCGGTTTCTAAAAATCTCGAATGGCGTTTAGAATATCAGCCTCCTATCCTGATGTCAGATAGATGTCGAGCGGAGACCGGTTTCATGAGCGAGCGACTGGCGGTATTTTTCGATGCCTGTATTTTCGAACACGACACGGGCAGCGGTTTCTTCGAAGCCAGTGCGTCGCCCTATCTGCCGGTGATCGAAACCCATCCGGAGAATAGTGAACGGCTGCGCAACATGCACGCTGTGCTGCGCGACGGGCCGATTGCAGATGCGCTCGACTGGTACCCGGCGGAGCCCGCCGAGCGCGCCGCGCTGACGCGGTTTCACAGCGCGGGCTATATCGACGAGCTCGAAGCTATCCCGGCGAGCGATACCCGCGCCTATTCGAGCACGACCATATTCGGGCCGGGCAGCTACGACATTTGCCGCCAGGCTGCCGGACTCGCCATGGCCGCCGCCGAGTACGCGTTTAGCGACAACAATCGAATCGCCTATGCGCTGGTGCGGCCTCCCGGTCATCATGCGCAACCCGCCATGGCCGATGGCTACTGCTTTTTCAACAACGTCGGCGTCGCGCTGGAGCATTTGCGCGCACGTGGCCTGCAGCAGGCCGCGGTAATCGACTGGGACGTGCATCATGGCAACGGCACGCAGGAAGGCTTTTACCAGGATCCGGATATCCTGACGATCTCGCTGCACATGAACCACGGCGCCTGGGGCGCGACTCATCCCCAGACCGGGGATATCGACGAGGTGGGCAGCGGCGCGGGGATCGGCAAGAATTTGAATATCCCGATGCCTTATGGCTCCGGGGACATCGCCTATAACCGCGTATTCGACGAGATCGTGGCCCCGATGGTCAGGCAGCATCGGCCCGAGCTGTTGTGTATCGCCGCCGGGCAGGATGCCAACCAGTTCGATCCGAACGGCAGGCAGTTACTGAGCATGAACGGTTTTTACCAGCTCGGCAGACGCGCGCGGGCGCTGGCCGACGAATGCTGTAACGGCAGGCTGTTGCTGGTGCAGGAAGGCGGTTATGCGATCAGCTACGCGGCCTATTGCCTGCACGCGACGCTGGAGGGTGTGCTGAACCGCGAGCCAGGATTGCCCGATCCACTGGCCTACATGCAGGAAGACAGCGAGCGGCTGGAGCAATTCATAAACCAGGTGCAGAGCCGTTACGGCGCGGCGTTGGGTTAGCGCCGAATCACCAGAACGCGGGCGTCGATGCCTTCCTTGCGAATGTAGTCGGCCTCGACAACCTGCTCGACGCGAAATCCATGCAGCCTGGCCTGTCGATAAACTTCGGGCTCCAGGTCCAGTTGCCGCCACGCGGCGCCGTTCACCGTGATCACGCACAGGCCGTCCGGTTTGACGCAATTGACGACATGGTGGAGATCGGAGATCTTCGGCAGCGCGAAGGAGAACAGGCCGACGCATAGCAGTGCATCGTAAGCCTGTTCGAGCTGTTTCGGTGTGGTGAAGTCATGCTGCCACAGCGCCCGGTAGACGCCACGATCCCGGGCCCGGGCCAGCATCTCGCGCGAAAAATCGGCGCCGTCGATTTGCTGGTAACCGAGTGACTGGAGATACTCTCCGGCCAGTCCCGTACCGCAGGCGACGTCCAGCACTCGCAGCGAACGGTCGGCAGCCAGACCTGCAAAAATATCGCCGGCGTCGCGCCAGGCGACATAGTCGAGGTCGTCCACCAGGTCGGTGTCGTAGCTCGCCGCCCAGTCGTCGTACTGCTGTTCCTTGTCTTCCTGGCGGGCGTAGGCCGCGGCCAGGCGCGGATCGAATTGATCGATATCTATGTCCTTGTTACTCATGGCGCTGGTCGGATCGCTTGTTATGACGATCGGTGTAACACAGAAAGCCGTGCCGATCCATAACACGACTAGCGACGGCCGCGGCGCGTTCGATGGACTGCAGCGGAAACTGTGTTTATTCTAGATGCCCGGTCGTTACCGCAAGCGGCGTTGATGCCAGGCGGCCCGATTCCAGTCACAGGGGGACAACCATGAAACCGATTCTTGTCGTACAAGGCGCATCGCGTATCGATGACGTGCCGCGCCTGGGCGATCTGCGGGACCAGGCCGAAATACGATTCGCCAACTCGACCGATGAGTTGCGCGCGGTGCTGCCGGGGGCCGACACGATGCTGGGCTGGAATTTTCGCGCCGACAGCCTGCGTGAGGCCTGGGATAGTGCGCAGGAGCTGCGCTGGATTCACTGGTGTGGCGCGGGGGTGGATGCCGCGATGTTTCCCGAACTGGTGCAAAGTGCGGTTCAATTAACCAATGCGCGCGGTATCTTCGATCGGCCCATGGCGGAGTGGGTGCTCGGTATGATTCTCGGTTTTGCCAAGCGGTTCCCGCAAACGCTCGAGTTCCAGTTGCTCAAGGAATGGAATCACCGGCTCTCCGAGACCATCGAGGGTAAACGGGCTCTCGTGGTCGGCGTGGGCTCGATCGGCCGCGCCGTCGGGCGCCTGCTGCAGGCGGCCGGCATGAAAGTCGATGGCATCGGCCGCAGCGCGCGCGACGGCGGCTCCGATTTCGATCGAATTCATGCCATCGGCGATCTGCACACGCGTTTAGCGTTGGCGGACTATGTCATTCTTATCACGCCACTAACCCCTGAAACCCGTAACCTGTTCGGTGCAGCCGAGTTTGGCGCCATGGCGAACCATGCCCGTTTCATCAATATCGGCCGCGGGGCGCTGGTGGTCGAGGCCGATCTGCTGCAGGCGCTACACGACGGCGAGATCGCGGGTGCGGCGCTCGACGTGTTTGTCGAGGAGCCGCTGCCGTCGGATAGCCCCTTCTGGAGCGCGCCGAACTGCCTGGTTTCACCGCATATGTCGGGCGATTATCTTGAATTCGAAGCCGCGATGGCGGATCAGTTCATGACCAACTGGACGAACTACGTAGCTGGTAATCCGCTGGTCAATGTGGTCGACAAGGCGCTTGGCTTCGTCGCCAGCGCGAGGGATTGAGTTCAAAACCGGGGGCCGGGTATAAGCATGGCCCCGATGGGTGAATTGGCCAAGATAACAGGAGTTGCGAAATTAGTTACGGTAACTGTCGGGCAGCTCGTAACTATCGCCGAGAAACTCGCCGAAGACCTCGGCGACCTGGGGATGGTTGACGGGTTCGCCGGTTTCATCGATTAACAGGTTCTGTTCCGATACGTAGGCCTCGTAGGCCGTGGTTTCGTTCTCGGCGAGCAGGTGATAAAACGGCTGATCCTTGCGCGGTCGCACGTCTTCGGGAATCGCGAGCCACCATTCCTCCGTGTTATTGAACTCCGGGTCGACATCGACGATAACGCCGCGAAAGTCGTAGATACGGTGTTTGACGACCTGCCCGATGGCAAATTGTGTGCTGGTTACGCT